>CAYXYA010000167.1:0-5170 GCA_964469185.1 uncultured bacterium
CCGGGATGACGCCCGAAGAGGCGCTGGAAACGACGAAGATCCATTCCATCGCCGTCCTCGGGCCGGACGCCGATCCCGCCGTTCCGGACGGAGGCGGTAGCGCTCGAGTGGAACCCTTTTACGCCATCAGCTATTTGAAGGGTCTGACCGATCTGGGCAAATCGGTCAAAGTCCAATACAACCGCGGTCTCACTTCCATTTCCGACATCTACAACTCCACACAATTCACCACCGAAGCCAAGGGCGGCAAGTCCGGGCTTCTGGGTGAGTATTTCAACACGCCCAACCTCACCGGCAAACCGACCAAAAGCCAGGTCGACGCCCATGTCAACTTCACCTGGTATTGGGATAACCGCTGGCCAGGAGGCGCGTTCCAGGATTATTCGGGACGGTGGAGCGGTTATTACACGCCCAAGACCACAGGCCAATATCAATTCTTGAGCGATGCTTTCGGGGAAAATGGATTGAAGCTTTACCTCGACGGTAAACTCCTCGTCAGCCGCAAGGGCAAGAACGCCCCGATGGTCGTCAAGAAAGTCACCCTACAGGCTGGCAAATCCTACTCCGTGCGGTTGGAATTCACCCATTGCGTGGATTTCTCCCGGATGACCCTGGGCATCCAGCGGGTCGACCAGATCATCGACCCCGCGGCGGAAAAGATCGCCAAGAGCGCGGACGCGGTGGTCGTTTGCGTGGGATTCGATTCTAGCAACGAGAGCGAGGGTTATAACCGCACCTTCCAACTGCCCCTGGACCAAAACGAACTCATCCAGATGGCCCTGGCCGCCAACAAGAACGTCATCGTGGTCATCACCTCGGGCGGCGCGACCGACATGACCCGGTGGGTGGACAAGGTCCCGGCGGTCCTTCAAGCCTGGTACCCGGGCCAGGAAGGCGGGACAGCCTTCGCCCAGATCCTCTTCGGCGACATCAGCCCCTCCGGCAAACTGTCGGCGTCTTTCGAAAAACGCTGGGAAGACAGCGCGGCTTACGGTCATTACAAGCCGGACGCCGAGAACCACATCGCTTACAAAGAAGGGGTCTTTTTAGGTTATCGGCATTTCGACCAAGCCAAGGTGAAGCCGCTTTTCCCCTTCGGCTTCGGGTTGTCTTACACGACTTTCAAATATGACAACTTCGCTATCACGCCTGTGACCTCGGATGGCGAGGGACCCATCACGGTCTCGTTCGACCTGACGAACACGGGTAAACGTGAGGGGGCGGAGGTGGCGGAGGTCTATGTGGGTGATCCCCACTCTTCCGTGCCGCGCCCGGTGAAAGAACTCAAGGGATTCGCGAAGGTGAACCTGAAACCCGGCGAGACCAAGCACGTCTCGGTCGCCTTGAACAAGCGGGCCTTCTCATACTTCGATGTGGCGTCGAAGGATTGGAAAGCCGAACCGGGCCAATTCGTCGTTTCGGTGGGTTCTTCGTCGGATAAGACGGAGCTGAAGGGTCAACTGACGCTCAAGTAAAACATTGATGGGAGAGGGTTGGAATGGCACTGCGTGACGAACTGGCCTATACCTCAGCGACCGATCTCGTGCGTCTCATTCGGACGCGCAAACTGTCCCCGGTCGAACTGGTCGATTCCACCATTGAACGCATCGAGGAACGCAACCCCAGCCTCAACGCGTTCGTTTTCAAAGGCTACGAGGACGCCCGCAAGCAGGCGAAGTTGGCCGCCGATAAGGTCGTTTCAGGCGCGGAGCTCGGCCCTCTCCACGGCGTCCCCACCGCCCTTAAGGACCTCTTCGACTTCAAGCCCGGCTGGACCTCGACCTTCGGCGGGGTAAAGGCCCTCGCCCATAACGTCATCGACGTGAATTGTGTTTTCGCGGACCGTATTCAAAGCGCCGGGGCCATCCTAGTGGGCAAGACCAACAGCCCCGTGATGGGCTTTCGCGGCACCTGTGACAACTACCTCTTCGGGCCTTCGCGCAATCCCTTCGACACCACCAAGAACACCGGCGGTTCGTCCGGAGGCAGCGCCGCTGTCGTCGCCGACGGTCTACTTCCCTTCGCTGAGGGACGGACGGGGGAGGTTCTATCCGCATCCCTTCCGCCTGGTGCGGCGTCTATGGTCTCAAACCGTCCTGGGGACGGGTTCCCGTAGTCATCCGGCCCAACGCCTTCAGCGGCACAAGTCCCTTCGTCGCCGAAGGCCCCATCACCCGCACGGTCGCCGACGCCGCGCTCGTCCTCCAGTCCTTGTCCGGTTACGACCCGATGGATCCTTACAGCCTGCCGGATAAACCGGACTTCCTCGCGGCGCTCAATGGCGACCTCAAGGGCAAACGCATCGCCTACAACCGTAACTTCGGGGTCTACCCCGTGGACCCCCGTGTCGCGGCCGTGGTCGCTTCCGCCGTCCGGTCTTTTGAGAAGGCCGGCGCCGTCGTCGAGGAAGTCGACATCAAACTCCCCTATGACCAGCGCGAGCTCAGCGACCTTTGGTGCCGGCTCATCATGCCCCTTAACATTGGCGCCTTCGAGGGTTTCAAATGCGCAGGACTCGACCTCTTGCGCGACCACCGCGATTCCTTCCCGCCTGAGTACTTGAAATGGGTGGAGCATGGCTATCGCATGAGCGTCACCGACATCGAGCGCGACCAAACGATGCGGTCCGTCGTCAGCGACGCCATCCAGAGCGTTTTCAATTCGTACGATTTCCTCGTCACGCCGACCCTCGCGGCCATGCAGGTGGATAACGCGACGGACGGCAATACTTTAGGACCCAAGGAGATCAACGATGTCGCGGTCGACCCTCTCATCGGCTGGTGCATGACCTATTTCCTCAACTTCACCGGCCATCCGGCCGCGTCCATTCCGGCGGGGCTGGTGGACGGGCGCTATCCGGTGGGGATGCAGATCATCGGACGGCGCTATGACGACGCTGGTGTCCTGACCGCCAGTTCAGTGTTCGAGCAAATACAGCCCTGGGAGAAGTTCTATCAGTTGTGCCGACAGCGGTCTCTGTCTTGAAGCACAAGTGGACCTGATCAATAAATTGACAGACGCGACGGAACAATAGGGGGAAATTTCATGCAGTCCACAAATTACATCTTCAATTATTTTTGGGTCATCGCTTTAATAGTGACCTTATTGAACGCTGTCATTTTCAAGTTCCGAAGCAGAAAATATATCGAAAAGAACCCGAAATTGAAAAACAGCTATGGTCGATTGATCAAGGGTTTTACTTTTTGGAATTGCTTGCCTTGGATAGTCATGAGTTTCGGCCCTTTGACCGGTCACGTGACAAATCTTTTTGAATATTTCAGGCCAATGGACGGAAATCCCTACGTACTAGCCTTCATCGCCACCATAGTTCTGGAATGGATCCTTTTAGTGCATTGGATCTTTTTTCGTGGAGGCGCGGAAACGATCTGTCAGCATCCAGGACTTATGAATTGGACTCCCCCTAATCCGATAATGGTCAAAATATTTGTCGTCCTTTGTGTCGCGGGAGGCATAGCTGCATTGACTTTGATGTGTACTGAAATCATCTCGGTACCGATCTTCTAAACAAGAATTTATTAAATTACAGCGGAGGTCGTGAATATGAAACTTTGGACTAGAAGTTTGATGGCAGTATTGTTCGTCTGCTTCGCCGGATGCGGGCCGAAAGAAAAACCCAATACCATCCACATCTCCTCCTGGGGCGATCCCCAGGAAAACCAGATCCTCCAGGACCTGATCACGACTTTCATGAAGCAAAATCCCGACGTGCCGGTGAGGCTGGACCGGGTCCCCTACGAGAATTACAGCACCAAGCTCTTGACCCAGTTCGCGGCCGGCATCGCGCCCGACGTCATCTTCGCCTCGGCGGAGAACATCGCGGATTTTTACGCCCGCAACCTATTGGAAGACCTGAATCCCTACCTTGAAAAAGACAAGTCCATCGACCTGAAGGCCTATTACCCCAGTTTGTTCAAGTCCTACAGCCTCTTCGGACATACCTTCGTCATTCCGCGGGATAACAACCCGGTCTGCGTGGTCTATTACAACAAGAAAGCTTTCGACGAGGCGGGCTTGCCATATCCCAAAGACGATTGGACGACCGACGAGTTCATCCAGACCTGCCTGAAGCTCAAGAAAATGGACGCGAGGGGCAACGTCGCCCGATGGGCTATCGTGGAGGACTATCCGCTGCTCGACGCCTGGGTCTATGACTTCGGCGGAAGGTTCGTGGACAACCCCTACCACCCCACGAAGTACATGGTGGACCAGCCGGGATTCCTAGACGGCGTCAAATTCCGGGCCGACATGATGCTCAAGTACAAGGTCATGCCCACACCCGCCAGTCTTTCCCAACAAGGCGGTATCGGCACCGCGGATATGCTCGCCAACGGCCAGGCCGCCATGATGATCGGCGGCATTTGGAAAACGCCTTTCTTCCGCCGCTTCAAGGACCTGAAGTGGGACGTCGCCCTCATCCCCCGCGTGAAGGGCGTACCCCGCGCGGTCGTGGGCGGCAGTTCGGGTTACGGCATCGTGACGACTTCCCAGCATAAGGACGAGGCCTGGCGGCTGGTCTCCTTCCTCGCCAGCGAGGACGGGCAGAAACAATTCGGTCGCAGCGGCCTAGTCCAACCGGCGATGAAAAAGGTCGCCGAGTCGGCGGATTTCCTGGATGGTCAGGACCCCAAGAACAAGAAGATGCTCCTCAAAGCCGTGGAATATAGTATCGACGTTCCCGTGATGGAGAATTGGGCGGAAGTCAGACGGGGCATCATCTACGCCGAGTTGGATAAGGTTTGGATCGGGAACGAGACGCCGGAAGAGGCTATCGCCAAGATCTTGCCGGAACTGCCGAAGCACCCGCCCCATCCTCCCGAGCCAAGGACGAAATAATGAACGAACTGATCTTCCGTCAAAACATTGAGATCAACGCGCCCGCCTCCAAGGTCTGGGCCGTCCTGATCCAACCCGATCTCGCCAAACAGTTCATGTTCGGCTTCGCGCCGGTCACGGACTGGAAGGTCGGAAGCACCATTGATTGGAAGGGTGTCATAAAGGGCAAGGAGATTATCGCGGTGACCGGTAAGGTCTTAGCCTTCGAGCTGGAGAAACTCATTCAATACACGACTTTTGACCCTCAAAATCCGGACCTGAAGGACATCCCTACCAATTACACGACCGTCACCGAACGTCTGACTGTGAAGAGAGA
>CAYXYA010000168.1:0-5165 GCA_964469185.1 uncultured bacterium
TCAAGACCTCCGTGCCTCATGGCGGCTAGAGCCAGAGAGGGCCGAAAAAGAAAAACACTAAACGGAACATTACGAGGGAATTAAGTATGTAATTCCGGAATTAACCCGCCTTGACAATCTTCCGAGCCGTTCTAGAATACTTTTAGCCCTACTGCGGTGTTCGAGCTTGGGGTGGGAAATTTTGAGCCACAAATTAAAAACCGGGTGCTCGTTAACCAATCGGGGATAGTCTTCTTCGGAAGCGAATGAACCGCTTGGCTGAGCTCCCACCTGACTTTGTCAGGCCTCAAAAGAGTACCATCTTGTAACGGCACAGGTGGTGGGTCTACTTTTTCCCAAGGAAAAAGTATGATAGGCCCCATGGATCTATTCGATTCCGTTCCTGAAGAAAAAGACCTCGTTAGACCTCTCGCTATCCGTATGTCACCCCGCACTTTAGAAGAATATATCGGCCAAGAACATTTACTCGGCCCCGGCAAGCTTTTGCGCCGCCTGCTGGAAGCCAACAGGGTCGTTTCCCTCGTCCTCTATGGTCCTCCGGGGGTGGGCAAGACCGCTTTCGCCCGGCTGGTCGCCCGCCGCATCAAGGGCCGGTTCGTGGCTTTGAACGCGGTCACTTCTGGATTAGCCGACTTACGTAAAGTTTTCGACGAGGCGACGGAAGCGAAGAAACTTTACCAGCAGGCCACCATCCTTTTCTTGGATGAGATCCATCACTTCAATAAAAGCCAACAAGACGCCCTGCTTCCCCATTTGGAACAAGGCGTCATCATTCTGGTTGGCGCTACGACCCAGAATCCTTTTTTTGCTTTGAACTCAGCCCTTCTTTCGCGTTCCCGCGTTTGCGAACTGCGCCCTCTGGACGAGAACCACCTCTCGACCATTTTGGAGCGGGCTCTTTCGGACGACCAAAGGGGTTTGGGAAAACACAAGGTGGACTTGTCCGCCGATGCCCGCGCGCATTTGATCAAGGGAGCCTCCGGCGACGCTCGAACGCTTCTCAACGCGTTGGAAGTGGGCGTCTTGACCACCCCGCCGGACGACAAGGGAACCATTCACTTCAACTTGGAAGTCGCGCAGGAATCCATCCAGAAAAAGATGGTGCAATACGACGCCTCAGGCGACCAGCATTACGACACCATCTCCGCTTTCATCAAAAGCATCCGGGGTTCGGACCCCGATGCCGCGCTCTATTGGCTGGCCAAGATGCTTTACGCCGGTGAGGACCCCCGCTTCATCGCCCGCCGCCTCATCATCTCCGCGTCGGAAGACGTGGGCAACGCCGATCCGCAGGCCCTCAGTGTCGCGGTAGCGGTCCAACAGGCTCTGGAATTCATCGGTCTCCCCGAGGGACGCATTTCTCTGGCCCAAGCCACGGTTTATCTCGCCAGCGCCCCCAAGAGTAACGCTTCGTATATGGGTCTGGAAAAAGCCAGTGAGGACGTGAAAAACGAGACCACCAAAGAAGTGCCTACTCACTTGAAGGACGCCCACTACTCCGGCGCCAAGGTTTTGGGCCACGGCGAAGGTTATCAATACGCCCATGACTTCCCTGACCATTATGTAAAACAGATTTATGCCCCGAATCTCGCCCGCTATTACATTCCTACTGCTCTTGGTTATGAGGCCAAGATCAAGGCGTGGCTGGAACATCTGGCGGAGCTGGAGAAGAAGGCCCCTAAAGAAAAAGGAAACTAAACCAGACAGATTGAACCACTAAGGGCACGAAGGGCACCAAGTAAGTCAAAGTCTCTTTGGTTCCAGAACATCTTTGATCTTGTTACATTTTCTTATTTTTAAACCAAAATTGAATTTCGCTTCTCTTGGTGCCCTTCGTGCCCTTAGTGGTTAAAATGGTGAAAACATGAAAAACGAACAAAACAACCTAACACCCGATCAAGCCAAGAACCAAATGCGGGAGAACTTGAAGAAACTCCGCGCCCAGATACCTTCCGAACTCTCGGAATCCGCCTGCCAGGGCGTATGGGATATTTTTCGGACCACTCCCGAGTTTCAAAAGGCCAAAGGCATTGGAGTGTTCGCCTCGGTCCCTGAGGAGATCAACACCTATCTCCTTTTGGAAGGTGTCCTCTCGGCGGGTAAGCGCTTGTACCTGCCAAAGGTCGTGAAAGGAAAAACCCATTTTGATTTTTATCCGGTGAACGATATAAAAAAACTGGCTCCCGGCGCGTTCGGGATCTTAGAGCCCACAGTACCTAAGCCAGCGGATTGGTCCGAGCTAGACTTAGTTCTGGTACCCGGCCTCGCCTTTGACCGCCATGGCAATCGTTTGGGTTTTGGAAAAGGTTATTACGACCGAGTACTTCCCTTGCTTCGCAAGTCCACCCTTATCGTGGGACTGGCTTACTCGTTCCAGATCGTCGATAAGGTTCCCGTCTCGACCGAGGACGTTCCAATGAAAGCCTTGCTTTCCGAAAAAGGCTTTTTCCATTGTCACAAATAGACTATTTGCAACTATGATGAACGCTGATAGACGCAGATGGATCAAAATTTAATTCTTGCCGTATCGGCGTTCATCCGCGTTTATCACAGTTCCAATGTCTTGTTTTTTAAAATCTCTGTTAGAAGGTCTAAATGAACATCCTCATCATCGGCGACATCATCGGAAAGCCAGGACGCCATGCCGTCCACAACTGTATCGGCCGTATAAAAACAGAACACTCCATTGATTTTGTCATCGCCAACGGCGAAAACCTCGCGAACGGCACCGGTATCCAGCCCGATTCCTTCAAAAATCTCATCGAAACCGGCGTCGACGTGGTCACCAGCGGTAATCACATTTGGTCCAAAAAAGAGGTGAAAGAGATATTGGGACACGATCCCCGGCTCTTGCGCCCGCATAACTACCCGCAGGAAAACGCGGGTTCCGGATTGGGCATCTACGATTGCAAAGGAACGCCCATCGCCGTCCTGAACTTAATGGGCCGTGTTTTCATGTACCCCATCGACTGTCCCTTCAAAAGCGCAGACAAGGCGCTGGAACAGATCCAGGGCAAGGCCAAGATCGTCATCGTGGATATGCATTGCGAGGCAACCAGCGAAAAAAGGGCCATGGGATGGTATTTGAACGGGCGGGTCAGCTCGGTGACCGGAAGCCACACTCACGTGATGACCGCCGACGAAGAGATATTGCCGGGTGGAACGGCCTACTTGACCGACATCGGCATGTCGGGCTCGCCGAATTCCGTCATCGGCATGAAACAGCAGCAGGTTTTATCGCGGTTCTTGACCGGCGCGCCAGCCCGGTTCGAGGTTTCAGAGGAACTTCCCTATCTATTCCAGGCAGTTGTCGTTTCGGTGGATAAAAAGACCGGCAAAGCCACCAAGATCGAGCGCATCAAGCAGCTCGTCAACTAAAACCCAAACAACTACCTCATTTCGACGAATACAAGCTTGACCTTAAACACCTCTTCTAGTTAAATGAATATCGAGGTAAAAAAATGAAATTCCATATTTCTCTCGAAAAAGATAATTCAGGTTATTACGTCGCCGAAGTTCCCGCCTTACCGGGATGCCTTTCCCAGGGCAAGACCCGCCGGGAAGCCATCAAGAACATCCATGAGGCCATAGAGGGCTGGATGGAAGTGATGGAATCCAAACATCGGGTCCAAAAGAATAAGCTGGTCTCGGTCAATGTGTAGTGTCCCACCTCAAGCTTTGTTCCGGCTACCAAGCCGTTAAAAAATTTCAAAAAGTTGGTTGGTCCATAGCTCGCCAAAAAGGTTCCCATGTCATGATGGTAAAACACGGGTATTTATGGACCTTGTCCATTCCCCAACACAAAGAATTGGGCGAAGGTTTATTGAAGAAACTTTTAAAACAGGCTGGTTTGAATATAGAAGAATTCAATAACTTGTGATATTGATCGAACGGATCAAACAGTTAGTGAATTAACGCTTATCCTGTCCAATCAGGGTCCCGGGAGTGGACAAGATTTTCGCCCACTACTCAGAAGCCATAAAAGGCTCTTTATCTGTTGCAGAATCGGCATTATTTTTTCCCTTTTTGAAAATATGGTTCGCATTTTTGTTCGTCCCCTTGGCAAGACCATAACCCGCGACCTCAAGAGCCTGTTCCCAGCTTCCGAATGCCCGGCGGGCCGCGGAATAAAGTGCCAGCCGATGTCGATAAGTTGTTAATAAGCGTCCAGTCTCAAAACTTCGTATTTCATCCAAAACTTTTTCGTTGGACCATTTAGTTAGTTTTTCTTTGCGCCGAGCTTTTCCTATTTCTAAAATTTTATTATAATCAATTCCTGCCGCATTTACGGCATTCGCCCAACTTGAAAAATATCTCCTGGCAGAAGCCGCAACAAAGAGCGTCATGTTGTTTTTGGAAATATTTTTAGCAGAAATATCGATGTTCTTTTTTTCGAGATTCTTGATTGTTTCGACTATTTTGTCTTTAGACCATTTTCGTCTCATAAGTTACCTTAAAAATTTTATATTAAATAGTTGAGCAGACATTTTTCAATGAATCGCCAATACCTTCGAGTGTTGGACGCTGATGGTGCCGCCGTTGGCGTTCTGGATATCCACGACCGCGACGTAGACACCGCTGGCCATGCCTGTCGCGTCCCAGCTCGCTATAGCTGTTCCTGTCGACCCTTGGACTGTCTTCACCAGTTCGCCCGAGACCGCGTAGACCGACGCCTTGATGGTATAAGCGTTCGTCACTCCTGTCGCGTCAAAGGTAGCCGTCATGCCATTGAACGAGTTCAGCACGTTGGGCTTCACAACGACGGCTTCCGAACCCGACCCGCCCTGGACCACGACCCCGCGGGATACGTCCGTGTTCCCGCCTTGACCGTCGCTCCATAAAACCTCGATTTGATACACACCCGGCGTCACCAATACGCCCGAGTCCGCTGTTCCGTCCCATGTCAATGTCACGGGCGAGTTGGAAGCCTGGATCAGTATCTGAACGCTGTTCGGACTTGACCCGCTCTTGGTCACGCCCGGGCTCATGACCTTCGTGCTCAAGTTCACGTCCGTCATCGTTGAGCCGCTGGGGTTATCCGTCAGGCTGTAAAGATGGCGCACGATCTCGCCAGCGGAGTTGTAGATGTTCACCGTCGCCGTCGAGATCTTCCGGTTGACGCCGAGATTCAGCGACACGCTCGTCACCGTTCCCGTCGAGCCGAT
>CAYXYA010000169.1:0-5131 GCA_964469185.1 uncultured bacterium
GAGTGGAGAAGGTCGAAAAAGAAAAAAGCACTAAACGGAACATTACGATGGAATTCAATATGTAATTCCCTAATTGTCTTCAAAAAAATAAAAGGCGTTGAGCTTCTTTAGAAGGTAAAATAAAGCTCATTTGAGGAGAGGGCATGAATACAAAAATTAAAAAGTTAGAACCGATCCATCCGGGGGAAGTGCTTTTAGAGGAATTCATGAAGCCGATGAGCATCAGCATCAATCAATTGGCTCGTGACATTATGGTCCCTCCCAATCGGATCAGCGGCATCGTCAATAGCGGCCGTTCGATCACGGCTGACACCGCTCTAAGACTGGGTAAATATTTTGGCGTTTCGCCTGGAACCTGGCTTAACCTTCAATCTGATTATGACCTCCGACTTGCTCAGGGCTCGGTTTGGCAAAAAATTGAATCTAGAATTCATACCCACACGGCTTGACTGGTCCCAAAAACCCCAGGATCAAATCCCCCCTGTCCCCCCTTTTTCAAAGCGGGGGATAAAAGTGCCTTCATTTTTGTTAAGGGAGTTAAGTGAGTCGGTGACAATTTGTCGCCGACTCACTTAACTCTTGAAAATCCACTTTTGAGAAAGTATGATAAATCATCATACCTGGAGGTTAGGCCATGGCGACCACTAAGATCGCGATCACGCTGGATCAAAAAACACTCAACACCATCGATCGTTATGTCAAAAAACACGTTTTTACCAACCGGAGCCGCGCGATCCAAGAAGCGGTCGAGGAGAAGATCGTCAAGCTGGAGCACAAGCGCCTATCCCGCGAATGTGAAAAGCTGAACGTGAAAGAAGAACAGGCTTTGGCCAATGAAGGACTTTCACGGGAGTTGAAACATTGGCCCACTTACTAAGAGGCGATATCGTTTGGGCGGACTTGGATCCCACCAAAGGACATGAACAGGCGGGGCGGCGCCCCGTTTTGATCTTGAGTAATAATATTTTCAACGAAAAATCCGGAACCATCATCGCACTGGCGGTCACCAGCCAGGAGCCCAAAGCGGGTTTTCCATTGACGCTTGAATTAACGGACGAAAAATTGCCCAAACGATCCTGGGTGAAGATCAGCCAAATTCGCACACTTTCCGTGGAGAGAATAGGGGGCAAGATCGGTAAATCTTTGCCCGATGAATTGGATAAAATTTTAGAGGGTTTAGACGATATTATTGGCTAGCAGGGTTGGGGTATTTTTTAACGATAAAGTTTGAGGAGACGACACCCATGGCCTTTCCAACACACCGCTTAAGACGTCTGCGCAAGAACAGCGCGATGCGCAACTTATTCCAAGAAACCCGCCTGCATCCCTCGGATTTCGTCCTGCCTCTTTTCGCGGACGAAAGCCTTAAAAGTTCTAAACCCATCGACTCCATGCCGGGCGTGCAACGCCACAGCTTCACCTCCTTACTCCGGGAGGCGGAAATGGCCAAAGCTTTGGGCATCCCCGCCGTGATCCTATTCGGCATCCCCAAGCACAAAGACCCGGCGGCGAAAGAAGCCTACAACTCGAACGGGGTCGTCCAGAAGGCTGTTCGGTTGATCAAAAACGAAATTCCCGATCTGGCGGTCATCACCGATGTCTGCGCCTGCGAATACACCTCGCATGGGCATTGCGGCATCTTGGAGGGCAGGGACGTGGCCAACGATGCCACCCTGGCTTTGCTTCAAAAGATCGCGCTGTCCCACGCCGAGGCCGGCGCTGATATGGTGGCCCCTTCGGACATGATGGATGGACGGGTAGGCGCAATTCGCAAAGCGCTCGACGAACACAAACACACCGACACACCCATCCTCAGTTACGCCGCCAAGTTCTCATCCGCTTACTATGGGCCGTTTCGCGACGCGGCGGATAGCACGCCCTCTTTCGGCGACCGCAAGAGCTATCAAATGCCCGCCTCGAATCCCCGCGAAGCCATGCGGGAGATCGCGTTGGATATAGAAGAAGGCGCGGACGCTATCATGGTGAAACCCGCATTGACGGCGCTGGATATCATCGCGCGGGCGAGATTCCGCTTTTCACTTCCGCTTTGGGCTTATCACGTTTCGGGGGAATACTCGATGGTGAAGGCCGCGGGGAAATTAAAGTGGCTGGATGAAGAAGCGGCGATGGCGGAGGCTTTGGTGGCGATCAAGAGGGCGGGCGCGGACAGGATCGTGACCTATTGGGCGAAAGAAGCCGCGAAGTTCTTTAAGTGAAGACAAAAGCCAAAGCGCTAGCCGCAAATTAGCGCGAATTTACGCAAATTAATAAATGGAATTCACCGTGGTAGAAACCATAACTCGTTTAGAGTTGAACAAAATCGCCAGGAAAGTTATTGGTTGTGCTTTCGAGGTTGGAAAGCATTTGAAATATGGGTACCTCGAAAAGGTTTATGAAAATGCTTTGGTTTATGAAATACAAAAAGCAGGTTTGAAAGTCGATCAGCAAAAAAGCATATCCGTGAAATATAAGGATATTGTTGCTGGTCAATATGCTGCCGATCTATTGGTTGAAAGCAATGTGCTCATCGAGCTTAAAACCGCCAAGTGTATTGATGATTCGCATGTGGCCCAATGCCTCAATTATTTAACGGCGACCGACTTGAGAATTTGCATTCTGATTAATTTTGGTGAAAAAAAGATAGAATTTAAACGGTTGGTACATCGTTTTTGATTTATTGGCGCAAATTTGCGCAAATTCGCGGCTAATTAATTTTGTTGTTTGTGAAATGAGAATCCATGCCTAGACCCCTGAAGCTCAACAATTCCAAGAAACTTTTCCAGCTCGCCCAAAAGCACCTCGTGGGCGGCGTCAACAGCCCTGTGCGCGCTTTCAAAGGCGTGGGCGGCAACCCCATCTTCATGGCTCGCGGCAAGGGGCCTTATCTCATCGATGTGGATGGGAACCGTTATCTCGACCTGGTTGGCAGCTGGGGACCGCTGATCTTGGGTCATGCCCCGACCGACGTTCTGAACCTCGTGAAGCGTACTCTGCGCAAAGGTTTTACCTTTGGCGCGCCGTCGCAACTGGAAACCGAATTGGCGATATTGGTCAAGAACGCCTATCCTTCCATCGACAAGATCCGTTTCGTGAGTTCCGGCACTGAGGCGACGTTGAGCGCGGTTCGGTTGGTGCGGGGCGCGACGGGAAAGAAACGCACCATTAAATTCGAAGGTTGTTATCACGGGCACGGCGACAGCTTTTTGGTTTCGGCGGGAAGCGGTGCGGCGACGTTGGGTCTGCCGGACAGTCCCGGTGTGCCCGAAGAGTTCGCGTCCCTCACCTTGAGCCTGCCCTATAACGACTTGAAAGCCGTTGAGAACACCTTTTCGCAGTACAACGATATCGCCGGCGTCATTGTGGAACCTATCGTGGGCAATATGGGTTTGGTGCCGCCGAAGCCGGGGTTCTTGAAAGGCTTGCGCGACATCACCACTCAGCATCAGGCCATCCTCATTTTTGACGAAGTCATGACGGGTTTCCGCGTGGCGTTGGGCGGGGCCCAGGAACTTTACGGCGTGAAGCCGGATATCACGACGCTCGGCAAGATCATCGGCGGCGGAATGCCGGTGGGTGCTTACGGCGGAAGGGCCGATTTGATGGCCCAGATCGCTCCGGAAGGGCCTATTTACCAGGCTGGGACCCTATCCGGCAATCCCGTGGCCATGGCGGCGGGCATCGCGACTTTGAAAAAGTTGGGCGACAGGACCCTCTACAAACAGTTGGAGGAAAGCGCGGCTTTCGTGGAAGAGGGTATCAAACGCGCTATCCAGAAGTCGGGTCTGGAGGCGGTTTACCAAAGAGTCGGTAGTATGGCGACCTTGTTCTTCAGGGGCCAGCCGGTGGAGAATTACACGCAAGCCAAAGAAGCGGACCGAAAAAAATATTCGCAGTTCTTCTGGGCGATGATCCAAAGAGGTGTTTATTTGCCGCCGTCGCAGTTCGAGGCTAGTTTCATGTCGGCGGCTTTGACGAAGGACCACTTGAAGAAGATCGTGAAGGCGGTTGGGGAGAGTTTGGAGGCGGTGGACCGATGAGAAATAAAAATCAACTTCTGACACGAAGCCACGAAATCACGAAGAAAAACAGTAAGAACTTTGATTTTAAAAACATTCAGGACTTTTGTCTTACTTTGCGTCTTCGAGTCTTCGTGTCGGCTGTTGTTTTTCTGTCCGTTTCGCCGGTTTTCGCCGACTACAAAGTTGAAATGGACGACCTGTCCACTTCGGCCACTCCAGCCGCCACCCCAGCCAAGCCAGTTACGGCCGTTACAACCAGATCCGCGGCTTCGGCTCCGACTATGGCCGCGACTGCAAAACCAGCCGTATCTGGAACGACCATTCGCAACCCGGCCCTGGACGTTACTCCGCAGCCCAGCCCCACCATGCCCCCGACCGCTATTCCTACGCCGATAATGGCTCAGGGTTTCTTGAAAATGCGAGACATCTATCAGGCGGGGATCAACTCCTACAAAGAACAGGATTTCGCCCAGGCCATCATCTATTTAAAGAGGGCGCTGGCGCAGAAAGATACTTACACGAAAAAATATTATTACGCGGAAGCCAACGCGATGTTGGGCGTGATCTATCAATTCAATATCATCGACAAGAAATTGGCCTATCAGTATTACCGCGCGGCGCTGGATGTTGACCCCGAGACCGAAACCGCCTTGAAGCATATCGGTGAGGTTTCAGATGTTAAGAAAGTGGAAAAGAAAGTTAAGAAGGCGCCAAAGAAAACGAAGAAGGCCGAGAAGCACAAAGTGAAAAAGAAAGCTAAAAAGAAAAAGACGAAAGCAAGGAAAACAAATGAAGACCTTTAAACGTTGGATGGCGATCTTAATTCTTTGCTCACCGGCGGTCGTTTTCGCCGATGGAGACAAGACCGAAATTTTCTCGCTGACCTACTTTCAGTTCTATGGAACGCCGGTCCTGCCGCTTTCGCTGGCGCAATCCACGCAGGATGGGCTGGGATTCGACGTGTTGGGCGAGTTCAATCCCTCGAATCACGTTTCCTTTGGGTTGAGCTACGAGCAGGCGACTTTTTACAATTCCACCAATTTCACGGTTTCGGTCCTGGGGCTCGAGACACGGTTCTTCGCCTCACCGAACGGTAAAAGCCCTTTCTCCCC
>CAYXYA010000170.1:0-5077 GCA_964469185.1 uncultured bacterium
GAAACGCCTCAAGGAATTATTGGACGAACTCAAGGTCACCCACTTGTCCAAACAAAAGGCTTATACCCTTTCGGGCGGGGAGCGGCGCCGCGTTGAGATCGCGCGGGCGTTGGTGCTCGAACCGAAGTTCATCTTTTTGGACGAGCCTTTTGTCGTTATCGTGCCCATCGCGGTGCAGGATATCCAGGGGATCATCCGGTTCCTGAAGAAAAAGAAGATCGGCATCTTGATCACTGACCACAACGTCCGGGAAACCCTTTCCATCGTTGACCGCGCTTACATCATGTTCGAGGGCAAGATCCTCCTGGCGGGCACGGCGGCGAAGCTGGCTTCCAACAAACGGGCCCGCGAGATATACCTGGGCGAACGCTTCTCCCTGAAGTAGTCTCCAATAAAATTGTCGTTTCAAGTGATCCGTCAAGGGAGTTTTTATTAAAACGTCATTCCCGAGCCTGAACGAGCTTAAAACCTGGATCGACAAGACTCTCAAAAAACCTTGTCGGTTTTTAACGGCCCTAGGCGTCCATCCCAACGTGGTAACGCTGGCCGGGGTTTTGGTGACCGTTATGGTCCCCGTCTCCATGCTCCAAGAAAAATGGCTGGACGCGGGAGTCTGGTTATTGGTAGCGGGATTTTTTGACATTTTGGACGGGGCCTTGGCCCGCAACAGCAAGTCCAAGTCGGCCTTTGGGGCCTTTTGGGATTCCAGTCTGGACCGCGTTTCAGAGGCCATCGTTTTCGCCGGATTCCTTTTGTATTACGGGCGTCAGCAAAACCTACAGGCTCTTTTACTAGCCTTTGTTGTCTGTATTTTATCGTTCATGGTTTCTTACACCAGGGCGCGGGCGGAAGGGCTGGGAATCGATTGCGAAGTGGGGGTTTTACCCCGTCCCGGCAGGGTGATATTGCTGGCGCTCGGATTTTTTCTAGCTCAACCCAGGTTTTTTTTGGCGGTGGTTGGGGTATTATCGCTTATCACCGTGTTACAGAGAATTCACAGGGTTTGGAGTAAAACCCAAAACGGCAAAGGGAACTCTGATAAACGCAGATAAACGCAGATGGGGTTTTAAAATAGAGAATTATCAGCGTTCATCGGCGTCCATCCAAGTTCCAGATTTGATCTTTGTCTAAGTTGTTTATTTTTTTCGGAGGTTTTTGAAGCTATGCCTAAGATCCGAGTGGCGATCGTGGGAGTGGGTTGTTGCGCGTCATCGTTGGTACAAGGCACGCAATTTTACCGCAACGCGGACGAGGACGCCTTTGTCCCGGGGCTAATGCATGTCCGTTTGGGAAAATACCACGTCGGTGACGTCGAGTTCTCCTGCGCTTTCGATGTGGACTCCAATAAAGTCGGCAAGGACCTGGGCGAGGCGATCTTCGCTCCCATCAATAACACTATCAAATTCTCGGATGTTCCCTCCTTGGGTGTGAAGGTTTACCGCGGCCACACCTATGACGGCCTAGGAAAGTATTACCGTGAAGTCGTGACCGAATCGCCCGAAAAACCCGTCGATGTCGCCCAGATCCTCAAGGAGACCAAGACCGATATCCTGATCAATTACCTGCCGGTGGGCAGCGAGGAAGCTACCAAGTTCTATATGAACGAGTCCATCAAGGCGGGCGTGGGTGTGGTCAATTGCATGCCGGTTTTCATCGCTTCAAATCCGGCCTGGGCGAAAAAGTTCGAGCAAGCGGGATTGCCGATCGTGGGCGACGATATCAAGGCCCAAGTCGGGGCGACCATCACCCACCGGGTGCTCGCCAAGCTTTTTTCCGACCGCGGGGTCGTGCTGGACCGCACCAGCCAGTTGAACTTCGGCGGCAACATGGATTTCAAGAACATGCTCGAAAGGGACCGCTTGGAATCCAAAAGGGTTTCCAAAACCGGCTCGGTCGTCAGCCAATTGTCCCATTCCATCGAACCCGCGAACATTTACATCGGTCCTTCGGATTACGTGCCCTGGCTGCAAGACCGAAAGTGGGCGCATATCCGTTTGGAAGGCAGGGAATTCGGCAATGTTCCGGTCAGCATCGAACTCAAATTAGAAGTGTGGGATTCGCCTAACAGCGCGGGAGTGGGCATTGACGCTATCCGCTGCTGCAAGCTGGCTTTGGATTCCAAGCTGGCCGGCGCGCTTGAGGGGCCTTCTTCCTTCTTCATGAAAACCCCGCCTGTTCAATACGCGGATTCAGAAGCTTATGAATTGGTGGAAACTTTCATCGCGAAATACACTCAGGCGACGCAGCCGGTAAAGACCCGGTAAGGTTGGAGCTGAAAATGAACTTTAAAGCCTGGGAAACACTCCCGGGCTTTTTTATTGAACTATAGATTTATCAGCGTTCATCAGCGTTTATCATAGTTACAAAGTCTTTGTTAAATGTTTGGAGTTCCCCTTGCGAAAATTCGCGTTCATTTGCGGCCATCTTATTTTTAGTTTTTTCATTTTGGCACCGAATTTCGTTTTTGCCTGGGGTTCGGTGGGCCATCAAGCGGTCGCTTATATCGCCTTCGACCACTTGACCCCCGCCGTTAAAGAAGCGGTCCGAGCGATCCTCAACCCTGATGAGGACCTCGTCACGGTATCGACCTGGGCGGATCGGGTGGCCCTCACCCGTCTTGAGACGGGCCCGTGGCATTACATTCAGATCGAGGTGCGTCAGGTCCAGAATCGGTATGATCTGGCGGATGTTTGCCGCGGCCATAATTGCGTAGTCGATCAGATTCAAAAAGACATCAACATCCTGAAAGAAAGATTCGCTTCCAAACGAGACAAAAGAGAGGCTTTGAAATTTTTGGTCCATTTTGTTGGGGACCTTCACCAGCCGCTTCATTGCGCCGAGGATGGAGACCGGGGCGGGAACGACAAATGGTTCCGTTATTATGGCCCGGATGGAAAAGCCCGCCGTTACAAATGGGTCAACTTACACAGCTTTTGGGATAATTTGCTCGAACCCAAGGCGAAAGAAGATCCCCGGGAACTGGCTTTGAAGTTGGAGAAGGAAGTGACGAAGGATGATGAACGCGATTGGTCACGGGGAACGTCAACGGATTGGGCTTATGAGAGTTTTAAGATCGCCAAGGAGGACATCTACTCCGAGCTTCCGGCGGGGCCTTTGCCTGAGAAAAACCGATGGGGAGCCAGCTTGCCGGAGGATTACTATTCGCCCAAGAAGCGCAAGATCGTGGATAGGCAATTGGAAAAAGCCGGAATCCGGCTGGCTTATATTCTGAATGAAGTTTTTAAAAATCGTTGATGCTCTGGCCATTTTGTGCCGTTCCATAGCTGCCGGTTACTGCTGAATTACTGCGGACTACTGCTGAATATTCCGCAGTGACCTCTCAAATCCCTTAAAAATAGCGCAAAAATTACTGCGGAATTTACTGCGGAAAGAAATACGTTACTGCGGAATTCCGCAGTAGCTCTTGTGAAGAAAAAAAGCCCTCCGCATTGATGTTATTCTAGTTCCCATGCTCAAGGTCCAGACCGCTATCCATAAGGCCACACTCTACAACGGCGCATCGGATAAGCCCATCGCCGACGCAACCATCCTCATCGCCGGGGAAACCATCGCTTACGCCGGGTCCGCCGCCAAGACGCCCAAATACGAAGCCCAGGAAAATATCGACGGTGAGGGTCTCTTCGTTTTGCCGGGGTTGATCGACCTGCACGTCCACGGTCTTGTCAGTGAAGCCACGCTCGCCAGTTTCCTTCAAAACGGCGTCACGAGCATCCGCGACCTCGCCTGCGATCCCTTTGAGGCGCTGGCCTGGAGGTCAAAGGAAAGGGCAGGCCTTATCTCCGCTCCCCGCATATTCATTTCCGGTCCGGTCCTGACCTGCCAGAAAGGTTATCCCGAGAATGTTTGGGGGCCCAAGGCGGCGGCGCTGGTCCAGGGCCGTTATCAATCCGAGGACAAGGTCCGTCAGTTGGTCGGATTGGGAATGGACGTCATCAAGTTCGGGATGGAGCACGAGCTGGGCCCCTGTCTTTCCGAGACCGAGGTCAGGGCCATCGTGGCGGCCGCGCATGACGCCTCCAAGCGGGTCACCGCTCACATCACCAACGAGGCCGATTTCGAGATCTGCGTGAAGTGTGGCGTGGATGAAGTCGCCCATATGCCGTCGAGGCCCGTTTCGGACGACCTATGGAAAGAAGCCATCCTCAAAAATATCCAGATCATCCCGACGATCCACGCCCACGCCGGTTGGGCGGAAGAATGGAAAAAGCGGGAAGACCACCCATTCGGGAAATTTTGCCATCATGGCTTTCAGGAAGGTCACGGTCAGTGCCAGAAAAATCTGGAGCGGTTCTTGAGCTTGGGCGGGCAGGTAGTTTATGGAACGGACGCGGGCAATCCTCACATGCCTTTCGGAGTTTCCATCAAGGAGTGGAAGGACCTGCAGAGGGCCGGATTGACTCCGATGCAATGCCTGAAAATGGCGACCCGCGACGCGGCCAAGGTCCTGGGGATGGAAGAGGAACTCGGAACGATCGAGAAGGACAAGTGGGCGGACCTGGTCCTCTATCAACACGACCCCCTAAAAGAACCGGAGAATTTCCGAACGATCCAAAGAGTGTTCAAGAACGGCAAATCTTATCCGGTGGGGCCTCTGGAATATCCCCGGCCCTTCGATCTGGAATACTGGATCCAAGAATGGGAAAAAACCGAGTTCAAACGGGGCTGGCATAACAACGAGTCCTGAAGCGGGAATTACATATTTAATTCCCTCGTAATGTTCCGTTTAGTGCTTTTTTCTTTTTCGACCTTCTCCAACAAAGGTTTTTAAAGACTTTAAAAACACCCTGCCCCTTTCTTCGAAAGCCCTCCCAAGTAACTCGCGGTGTTCATTTTCTATTTGCTGGAGAAGTGTTTTCTTTTCGGCCCTCTCTGGCTCTGGCCGCCATGAGGCACGGGGGTCTTGAGAAGAAATTTTCTGTATTGGTTCCGCTCCACACATTCCCCAATGGGGCCCTTTCGCTCAGGTGTTCTGGGTCCGACCGA
Source organism: uncultured bacterium (assembly GCA_964469185.1). GTDB lineage: Bacteria > Oederibacteriota > Muellerivitia > Muellerivitales > Muellerivitaceae > CAYXYA01. Next base: position 5,005 of record CAYXYA010000170.1, read on the forward strand.
CCTTTTGGTAGGGGCTGGCGCCAGAGAGGGCCTGGGGTTTTTAAAAGCTTAAAAAAACACCCTGCCCCTTTCT
>CAYXYA010000171.1:0-5064 GCA_964469185.1 uncultured bacterium
GGCAGTTTTTTTATATGGTGGGCGAACTCCCCCCCCTCTTTACTTGGTTGCTCGTTCCTTTGTTCGAACATTTCGATTCTCCGTTTTTTAATCTTTGGTTTTGGCCGGCTTTTTTCTCTACGGCCGCGTTAGTTAGTGGATTTTGGGTTTCGAAGCGTTTTTTTTCAACGTCCTTCGCTTTTATATTCAGCTGTTCATTGGCATTCAGCTATTGGCCCCTCTATTTTGGCCGTTTTTGTCACCAGGGATCATTGATCCCATTTTGGGAGCTTTTCAGTTTTTTACTGCTAAGTTTTTTTCTTAAAAGCAAAAACCAAAAAACACAAGCAATGTGGATCTTATTATTGGGGGCGTGGATCGGTTTTGGGTCCTTCACTTTCACCTCTTGGTTTGTGGTCATGCTTTTGATCGTGATCACAGTCGGTGGAATATGGTTTTGCCGATATCGAGAGCATATTCAGTTTTTATTCTGGTTCCTTATAGGTTTTTGTATCGCCCTTTTGCCGTTTCTTTTCGCGTCCATTAAGGAAGGGTATGGGCGACACTTCTTTGACGCGTCTTCCGCCGGCCGTCTCTTTTCACAGTCACATGCGTTTTTAACCCATATCTCGTATATCTCTTGTTTGTTTTGGGGATCTTTGCAGGCCGGGACATCCTATGGTCCTGTTTGGGGTGGGATTTTAAATCCCGTTTTAGCTTCGTGTTTTTTCTTGGGGGTGATCGAGCTTTTCCATAGGCGTCAGGAAACTTTAACGCGGTGGATAATCTTATCTTTTTTTCTCTGTCTTTTGCCTGGGTTTTTAGCCGCGGATTATGTGGAATTTAATCGCGTCATTCAAGTCATGCCATTTTTGCTGTTAGTGACCTCACTGGGAATTCAGCGATTATTAAAAGAGAGCTTCAAAAACTCAAAAATTGTTTTGGCCATTTTTTTGGTTATCTCATTTTGGTTAGATTTAAATCATCTCTTGAAGCCAGTTTCAAATAGGACGATTACTCGGTTGGAATTTAAAAAAGTAATTCCGGATGAGAACTTCAACGCTTATCAAGCGCTGAATAGTGCTTTTGTGAAGGATGGACCCGGGCTTGTTTTTTCCGATTTTCTCCTTTGGTCTCATGGCCATACGTTAAATGTGGCTAGCTATCATTTCAATGCCGCGTTAAATCCAAAACTGGATCCTAAAGTGGCGCGATGGGCGGGCGTCATCGTGAATGTTCATTACCGATCTTTTTTGTCGAAAAGATTCAAAAATTCCAGTTGGTATCCTGTTTCGCCTGCGCCGGATGACCAGGGTGGCATGGTTGTTGGCATCATCCCCATCGATCGACAAAACCACGCTGTTTTTGAACGATGGGTTTAAGCGCATGGCTATTTTCACGTCTTAAGCCTTCAAGCGGAGAACATTTACAATCACAAAGAGCTTTATCGATCGGCGTTAGAACATTTGCCCGATGGTTATCCATTGATGCAAGGCGATCCTTTTTTAGAGTCTTGTTTTGGGGAATGGATGGCGCAGTATCATTGGGGAGCGCATTATCAAATGAACGTTATGATCGTCCGAAAAACTTTGGCTCGGGGATATCCTTGCGCGCATTTGTATTACAAGCTTGGCAATTTTCTGTTCTTGGATGATCGACCACGGGAGGCTCGAGCCGCGTTCAAAATGGCTATGCGCTGTAAACCTAATTACACTGCCGCAGAGGATAGTATTCGGATTCTTGATGAAGAGAATCCATAAAATGGTGTAATTGTGTGGGTTTTTAGTCCTCTTCTTGACAAGTGGGGATAGGGCCAGTATGCTCCTCAAACTCGCAGTTTATTTTCAGGAGATGTCACATGACCTTCGGAATCGCAAAGAACTTACTGCTCTTGGTTTTGGTAGTAGTTTTGCGTCCGGAGGCGGTCCGCTCCTAACGACGGCTACCAAGCCGCGGGGCCCGCTTCCAAGGGCTACCGCGGCTTTTTTGTTTTTAGGCCAAAGTTCCCTCCGAAGCAGAAACCCCCAAATGTGCGGTTAAAGCAGGTTTTGAAAGACTAATAAGGGCCTATTGGCCCTGTTTATTCCTCGAAAAACCCTGTAGTTACTAGTAAAATCTGGGTCTTTCACGTCGATCTGGCGTGGGACCTTAAGGGAGACAACAATGGCTAAGCAAAAACTCAAAACCGGGGCCCAAATGGTCGTCGACATGCTGGTCGACGAGGGTGTGGAAATTCTTTGGGGATTGACCGGCGGGGCTGTTCTGCCGATCTTTGACGCGCTTTATCAAAACCGCGACCGCATTCGGCTGGTCGATACGCGCCACGAACAGGGTGCTGTTCACATGGCGGAAGGTTATGCCAAGGCTACTGGCAAAGTGGGCGTTTGTATCGCCACTTCTGGACCAGGCGCGACCAATATCGTCACAGGGTTGACCGATGCCTATATGGACTCGGTGCCTCTCGTGGCCATCACCGGCCAAGTGCCGTCCCACTTGATCGGCACGGACGCCTTCCAAGAAGCTGACGTGGTGGGTATCACACGTTCTTGTACCAAACACAATTTCCTCGTGAAGAATATCCAGGAACTCCCCCAGATCATGCGGGACGCTTTCTTCATTGCCCGCACAGGTCGTCCAGGCCCGGTGCTCGTGGATATCCCAAAGGATATCGCCGCGGCTTCGGCCGAGGTGCCATATCCGAAGAACTCGTCGATCCCTCTGTCGAAGCTGATGCCGACCCCTGATTTCAAACAGGTCGAAAAAATGGCGGAGTTCATCAAACACGCCAAGAGACCCCTGATCTACGCTGGTGGAGGTGTCATCAATGCCGGGGCTTCAGAAGCGCTTTATAAGTTCGCGCGCAAAACGAATATTCCGGTGACCTTGACTCTCATGGGGTTGGGCGCTTATCCGGCGAACGACCGCCAGTTCATCGACATGCTGGGAATGCACGGCTCTTACCGCGCTAACATGGCCTTGACCTATTGCGACCTTCTCATCGCGGTTGGTACGCGTTTTGATGACCGCGTGACGGGAAAACTCTCCGAGTTCTCACCCAATTCCAAAAAGATCCACATCGACGTGGACCCGACTTCCATCGGCAAGAATGTTCAGGTCGACGCTCATGTGTTGGGTGATATGAATGCCATCCTGGGCACTCTGACCAAACAGGTGGGTTCTCATGATTACGACGAATGGTACGACCAGATCGACGGCTGGCAAAAAAAGAATCCTTTGGCCTATAAACAGGATCCTAACGGTCCGATCTTGCCGCAGTTCGCGGTGGATGAGATCTACCGTCTCACCAAGGGCGATGCCATCATCACGACGGAGGTTGGTCAACACCAAATGTGGGCGGCCCAGTTTTACAAATTCAACAAGCCCCGCCGCTGGATCACTTCGGGTGGGTTGGGAACCATGGGTTTTGGTTTCCCGGCTGCCATCGGGGCGGCGTTCGCTTATCCAGACGCGACCGTCATTGATATCGCGGGGGATGGCAGTTTCCAGATGACCATGCAAGAGTTGGCCATCGTGAAACAGCATAATCTCAACGTGAAAACCATTATCTTGAATAACAAGTTCCTGGGCATGGTCAAGCAGTGGCAGGATCTCTTCTTTGACAAACGTTACGCTTCCACTTCCATCCCGGTCCAGCCGGATTTCGTGAAGCTGGCGGAGTGCTACGGGATCAAAGGCTATCGGGCCGAAACGCCCAAGGAAACCACTCAGGTGCTCGAACAGGTTTTCCGCAGCAAAGAGCCTTGCATCGTGGATATCGTGGTGGATCAAGAGGAACATGTTTATCCCATGGTTCCAGCCGGCGGGGCGAATAAGGACATGGTCCTATCCAAAGAACAGGATCGAGAAAGAGCGGCGGCTGAAATGAAAGCCGCGGCTCACAAAGGGGGAAAGAAATGAGACATACCATTTCGGTTTTGGTGAATAATCGCGCGGGTGTGTTGTCGCGTGTGTCCAATCTTTTTTCCGCACGGGGCTACAACATCGATAGTTTGGTCGTGGGCATCACCGACGACCCCAAGATCTCCCGCATCACCATTGTGGTTCGGGGCGACGAGCGGGTGATCGACCAGGTGGAAAAACAGCTCAACAAGCTCATCGATGTCATCAAAGTGGTCGATTTGACGAATGAGGACTTTATCGCCCGCGACTTGGCCTTGATCAAGGTCAAGGCGGAACCAAAAACGAGAAGCCAGGTGATGGAGATCGTCCAATGCTTCGACGGCAAGATCGTGGATGTTGCCTTGAAGAGTTTCATCATCGAGGTGACGGGTAAAGAGAGCAAGATCAGCGCGGTGGTCGAGCTTTTGAAGAATTACGGCATCCTGGAAATGGTGCGCACCGGTGAGGTGGCTATTTCCCGGGGCAAGAAGGTGCATGAGGAAGTCGAGAAGAATGTGAAGGTGAAGGCGGGCAAGGCGGGACAATCCAATCTTTGATTGGAAGATTTAATTTTGAATTTTTAACTAAAGTCGCACATAAAACCAAGGAGCAAGGAAATGGCTAAGATCTATTACGAGCAGGACGCTGATCTGAACGTGTTGAAGGGAAAGACCCTCGCGGTCATCGGTTATGGCAATCAGGGCCGCAACCAGGCGCTTAATTTGAAGGATTCGGGCCTCAAGGTGGTCATCGGCGCCCGTTCCGAGAAAACCAAGGCCCAAGCGAAAGCCGACGGGTTCGAGGCTTTGGAGGCCAAGGAAGCCGCCGCGAAAGCCGATATCATCCAGATCCTTATTCAAGACGATCTGCAGGGCAGCCTCTACAAGAACGACGTCTTGCCGTCCTTGAAAGCGGGCAAGGCCCTCATGTTCTCGCATGGGTTCAACATCCACTTCGGCCAGATCGTTCCTCCGGCGGACGTGGACGTGTTCATGATCGCCCCGAAGGGTCCGGGCCATTTGGTCCGTACGACCTATGTGGAGGGAAAGGGTGTTCCGGCGTTGGTCGCCATCCACCAAAACGCGACGGGTAACGCCTTGAAATTGGCTTTGGCTTACGGCAAGGCCATCGGCGCGACGCGCGCGGGAGTTCTGGAAACCACGTTCAAAGAGGAAACTGAGACCG
>CAYXYA010000172.1:0-5054 GCA_964469185.1 uncultured bacterium
CCAATTTTTTGTATTTCACCAGCGCGATATCCGGCTCCACGCCCGTGGTGTCGCAGTCCATCATGAAACCGATGGTGCCCGTCGGCGCCAGAACGGAGACTTGACCGTTGCGGAAACCCCATTCTTTACCGTGGGTCTGCACTTCTTTCCAAACGGACTGCGCCGCGATGAAAAGTTCATCGGATACGCCCTCGCGCTTGATCTTGGCCGCCTCGGTCTGATGCATCTTCATGACTTTGAGCATCGGCTCCTCGTTGCGGGCGTAACCGCGGAAAGGACCGACTTCTTTCGAGACACGAGAGGACATGAGATTGGCTTCTCCCTGCATCAACGCGGTGATGGCGGCGGCATAGTTGCGGCCTTCATCTCCGTCGTAAGGCAGGCCCCGGGACATAAGCAAAGCGCCCAGGTTAGCGTAGCCAAGGCCTAGGGGTCGGTAATCGTGGCTATTGCGCTCGATCGGCTTGGTCGGGTAGCTGGCGTTATCCACGGTGATCTCTTGGGCCAGGATGGTGACATCCACGGCGTGTTTAAAAGCTTCGATATCGAACTCACTCTCGGCGTTGCGGAACTTCATGAGGTTCAGGGACGCCAAGTTGCAGGCCGAATCATCCAGGTACATATATTCGGAGCAAGGATTGGAAGAGTTGATACGGGCTGTGTTGGAGGACGTATGCCACCGGTTGATCATGGTGTCGTACTGCATCCCGGGGTCGCCGCAGATCCAAGTGGATTTAGCGATCATACGGAGAAGATCCTTGGCTTTATAGGTGTCCATAGCCTTGCCGTCTTTGCGGGCCTTGGTCGTCCAAGTCCCGTCAGTCGCCGCGGCTTCCATGAATTCATCCGTCACACGCACCGAGTGGTTAGCGTTCTGGAACTGGACCGAATCATAGGCCCCGCCCGGCTGGTTGAACCCGCCGTCATAACCGGCATCGATCAAAGCCCAGGCCTTTTTCTCCTCATCGGACTTGGATTTGATAAAATCCACGATATCCGGATGATCCGCGTCCAAAATGACCATCTTGGCCGCCCGGCGGGTGCGTCCGCCCGACTTGATGACGCCCGCAAAACTGTCATAGCCTTTCATAAAGGATACGGGACCCGAAGCGGTACCGCCACCCGAGAGTTTTTCCCGGCCGGAACGCAGATTGGAAAAGTTGGTCCCTGTTCCCGATCCGTATTTAAAGAGCATCCCCTCGGTCTTGGCTAGATCGAGGATGGATTCCATGCTGTCGGACACGCTGTTGATGAAGCAGGCCGAGCATTGGGGACGGGATTCGATACCCACGTTGAACCAGACCGGTGAATTGAAAGCCATTTTTTGATGGACCAGGAGATGCGTTAATTCCATATGAAAGATCTCGGCATCCTCATCGGAAGCGAAGTAGCCCATGTCCTTGCCCCACTCGGAGATCGTATCGGCCACACGGCGGATCAATTGTTTCACGCTGCGTTCGCGCTGTTCGGTGCCCATCACTCCGTGGAAGTATTTGGAGACCACGATGTTGGTGGCGGTTTGCGACCAAGTCTTGGGAACCTCGACATCCTTTTGCTCGAAGATCACTTTGCCTTTTTCGTCCGTAATGCCGGCGGAACGGAGCTCCCATTCCACGTCGTCAAAAGGATGCACGCCTTTTTGAGTGAAGAATCGTCTGATCTTTAAACCACCATCCCGGGTAAAGGTATTGGGCCTAACAAAAGTCGCGGCGTTGGTCTGAGCAGGCTTTGTGGACATGCGTTCTCCTTAACATTTTTCTATAAAATGGGCCAAGAGTTCCCTTCCGAGGTTAACTCGACGTTAACTCGGATGAAGAACCTTTGGTTGTGGTGATGTCGGTCGAATTTTCGGAAAAGAACTTTCCAGCGGCTGCCGTCAAGTTTACTTCCGAAACACGTCTCATGTGGGAAATTAGCGGACCAGTAGTTGGCGCGTGACTCTCGTCGGATCCCCCGTCTTTATCCCTCTCTTCAAGATCAGTTCCAGCGCTTTAACTGCTTCCCCATTCGCGCTAAAAAAGTCGGCCACCAAACCCGCTTGTCATTCAGTTTATTGAACCGAGATGCCGCCTCTCGGGCCTATATCGAAATATAGGGAAAACGGGTGTTTAACACCATATTTAGCTACTGGCAGGTTATATACCACTAGACTTGGTACTGTCAAAGAAAATAGTTCCTGATTTTCTCATTAAAATCGAGCCATTCTCAAATGTTTTCGGCCTGCCGTTCGGTCGATTCAAAGAGAGTACAGGAACAATTGAAAATGATTTTATTCGAGCTAAAAAATTAAACTTTTCCTCACCGAAAAGCTTTAAACGCCCTTGTCCCTCAATTGAGCCGCCAAATCCTCAAAACTTTTCTTCCCCAAAAGCGCGAAAATGTTTTTCTTATAGGCTTCCACGCCCGGCTGGTCGAAAGGGTCGATCCCCAAAAGGGTTCCTGAAATACCGCAAGCCATTTCAAAAAAATAATAAAGATATCCCAACGAGTATTCCGAGAGATCGTCCAAGACCAACCGCATGACGGGCAATCCGCCGTCCCGGTGAGCCACCGCGGTCGCCTTCATCGCCTGCTCGTTGACCCAGGAAAGTTTTTTTCCGGCCAGGAAGTTGAGTCCCTCGCGGTCGTCCTTGTCCTTTGGGATCACGACATCTTTCTTTTCTTTTCGAATCCAAAGGATGGTCTCGAGGATGTTGCGCTGTCCCTCTTGTAAATATTGTCCCATGCTATGCAGGTCCGTCGTCAGATCCACGCTGGCCGGGAACAAGCCCTTCCCTTCCTTACCCTCGGACTCCCCATACAATTGCTTCCACCACTCGCTCACATAATGAAGCTCGGGACGAAAATTCGCCAGCACCTCGATGCTCTTGCCTTTTTGGGAAAGTAAATAACGCGCCGCCGCGTAACGTGCGGCGATGTTCTGGCGAATGTCGGTGGACTTCATGTCACGTGCCGCGTCCTGGGCGCCTTTCAAAAGTTGGCCCACATTGAATCCCGCGATAGCGATCGGCAAAAGTCCCACCGGGGTCAAGACCGAATAGCGTCCTCCCACGTCATCGGGAATGACAAAAGTTCGGTAGCCTTCTTTGTCCGACATTTCCTTCAGAGCACCCTTGGATCTGTCGGTCACAGCCACGATGCGTTGAGAGGCCGCTTTCTTGCCGACCTTTTTCTCGAGCCACGATTTCAATATACGAAAGGCTACCGCCGGTTCTGTCGTGGTGCCGGATTTTGAGATCACTACCAACCCGGTTTTTTTCGCGTCCAGTTGGTCCATGAGCTTATTGAACGAGGAGGGCGAGAGATGGTTGCCCGCGTAATGAATTTTGGTGGAACCACCGAGGGCCTCGATCGTGGACCGGATCCCCAGATAAGAACCGCCGATGCCGATGGAAACCACCGCGTCGCAGGATTTGAAGGGTTTCACGGCCTTTTGAAGAGCGGGCAATAACTTTTCAGCCGTGAAAGGTAGCTCGATCCAGCCTAAAAAATCCGAACCGCGGCCCGTTCCCTCCAGAAGGGACTTAAGAGCTTTTTCCACCCGGGGCGACAAAGCCTGGATCTCGTTTTCGGAAACCAGATCGGAAATATAGGTCAGGTCCAGCGAAAGGGGCTTTGGCATAACAGCTCCTCGACTCGAGATAAAACCGCCTTAAGGCTTGGGGGCGGGTTCTTCTTCCAGGAACGAAGGCATCATTTGAAGCCCCAGGGTGATCCCTGGCAGGGCCTTTGCCAAGCTTCTTAATTGTTCCTCCGTATTAGCGTGCCCAGCGCTGATCCTCAAGCCTTGTTTGGCTTCCTTATTAGACCGTCCCATAGCCATCAATACATGGGAGGGCGGCGCCGCGCCCGCCGCGCAGGCCGCGCCAGATGATACCGCGAACCCTTTGGCGTCCAGGTTTTGGACCAATTTATCCCCGTCCACACCCGGCAGGGTGATATTGATCAAACCGGGAATACGTTGGTCGGCAGCCGAAGGGCCGTTTATCTTGGCCGACGGATAGACCTTTTTAAGCTCGATATAAAAACTATTCGTTAGTGTCCGCAATCTGTCCCGGTCCGACTTTTCAATAATGAGCTTGGCGGCTTCTGCCAGACCCACAATGCCCGCCACGTTTTCCGTACCGCCCCGCAGGTCTCTTTCCTGACCGCCGCCATGGATAAGCGGTACCAACTGCACGCCCTTACGCTGGTAAAAGAACCCCACACCCTTGGGCCCGTAAATTTTATGGCCTGACACGGATAAAAAATCGATGTGGTCCGTTTGAACGTTGATGGGAACCTTCCCGTAAGCCTGTACCGCGTCGGTATGAAAAAGAATGCCCTGTTCCCGGGCCAGTTTGCCGATCTCGGCGAAGGGTTCGATGGTACCGACTTCGTTGTTGGCCGCCATGATGGAAATAAGTACGGTTTCGCCGGGCCGGATCGCTTTTTGAACATCCCTGGGGTTCACCCAGCCTTCGGTGTTCACGGGCACCTGAGTCACCGAACAGCCGGTCCGCGCCAGCCACTCCGCGCAATCTAAAACACAGTGATGCTCAACGGAGGAAATTAGGATGTGAGGGGTTTTGGTCTTGGCCGCCAGGACCACACCCTTGTGGATGGCGTTCACGCTTTCGGTGCCGCCGCTGGTAAAGATGATCTCTTTCGGGTCCGCGTGAAGGGTTGCCGCGAGAATTTCCCTGGCCTTCTCAACCGCGGCGCGCGTCTGCCGTCCTAAAGCGTGCACGCTGGAAGGATTGCCGTATTCCTGCTTCAGGTAAGGAAGCATGGCTTCTAAAACTTTTTCATCCAAGGGGGTTGTGGCGGCGTTATCGAGATAGATCATAGTTTCCTCAGTCTAGCACTTTAACCGCGGCTTTTCCCGGTCAGAGTCCCGTTGGCGAGGAAAACAGATCATCATCGCATTTTCCATTGCTGAACAAGGGCCCCGGGTTGACCGAATAATCGGGCGACGGGTTCACAATAATGATATCCGTGAATTCCGCGTCGGAGGTCATCATAACAATGGGGGAATAAAAAAAGGACGCGGCCGATAAGCCGCGTCCTTTTAG
>CAYXYA010000173.1:0-5031 GCA_964469185.1 uncultured bacterium
GGAGAGGAAAGGGGCAAAAAAGAAAGCTGTTCAGGGATTTAAATATATAAGTCCCAGATCAATCGTCTTTTTTATTTGGAGGGCGAGGCTTTCGGCGAGTGGGTCATCACCTAATCCTTCAAAGGCTGATTGTTCGGGTTGATCTCAAGTGACTTGAGAGAATCTTGGATCGCCTGGTTCTTGTCGCCCATCTGCCAATGACAAACCCCCAACAGTTGATAAACCAAAGCGTTACGCGGATCGGATTCCAAGGCCGTTAAAAAGGCCGGCACTGCGCCTTTGTAGTCACCCTGGGCCATGGTTTTTTTGCCCGAAGCGATCAGCTGCGCCGCCGAGACCGTGGGTTTCACTGGGGCCGCCGGTTGCGCCGAATGGGCCTTTATCCAATCCCGCAAAGGCTGATTATTCGGGTCGTATTGAAGGGCATTCTGAAGATCTTGGATCGCCCCTGCCTTGTCGCCCATCTGCCAGCGGCAATTGCCGATCAATTGATAAAGTCTGGGGTTACGGCCATCGGTTTCCAGAGCCTTCATTAAAGACGGCAACGCGCCCTTGTAGTCACCCTGGGCCATAGCTTTTTTACCTTCCGCGATAAAAGCTTCCGCGGGGGGCCTCGTGTGAGCTGTCACCCAATTCTTCAAAGACTGATTGTTCGGGTCATATTGAAGGGCTGTCTGGATATCGAGGACCGCCTGGTCCCTATCGCCCAACTGCCAATGACAATTGCCGATCAATTGATAGATCATCGGGTTATGATCATCGGACTCCAGGGCCTTCGACAAAAGGGTCAAAGCGTCTTTGTAGTTCCCCTGGGCCATGACCTTTTTACTTTCCCCGATAAGTTCTTCGGCGGGGTTCGGCACATGGATCTTCACCCAATCCTTCAAGGACTGATTGTCGGGGTCGTATTGAAGGGCTTTCTGAATATTCTCCATCGCGTTATCTTTGTCGCCCATCAGCCAATAACAATTGCCGATCAATTGATAGATCAGCGGGTTGCGCTCATCCGACTCCAGGGCCTTCTGTAAAATAGGCAGCGCGTCTTTATATTTCTTCTGAGCTATGGTCTTTTGACCTTCCTCGATAAGATCTTCCGCGGTGACTTCCGACGCGCCCGTGACCACCAACTCGACCCGGCGGTTCTTCTTTTTGCCTCCCCATGTGTCGTTCGGGGCGATGGGTTTGGTGTCGCCGTAACCGATGACGCTCAACTGGCTCTCTTTCACTCCGTTCTTGACCAAGAAATCCATGACCGACTTGGCCCTCTCCAAAGACAGTTCCTGGTTGTCTTTATACTTTTTGCCCGGCATCACCTTGACGTTATCGGTATGACCCGCGATCTGGACCTTACAGTCGGGATATTTGGCCTGGATGTCCTTCATGGCGCTCTTGATCGTTTCATAACCCTTTTGCCAGAGTTCCGCGCGGCCCGACTTGAACAAAAGGTCTCCCTGGATCTGATAAGTGTGCTGATACGGTATTTTTCTGGAAACCCACCGGGCGTTCACCGGGCGTGGAGGGGTCTTGCTGGTCTGGTCATCCTCGTCGGTGGCTTCCATTTGGACCGTATACTTGCCCTTCGGCACCAACTCACCCTTCTCGTTCTTGCCGTCCCAAATGAAATGGGCGGGCGGCGTGCCATTACCCGAAACGGTCCTCACGGGCGCTCCCAAAGGGTTCAAAACGGTGAACTTGAAGTGATTGATAGGCGCGCCGCTCACCGATACGGGGGCGTCCATATTCCCCTGGCCCAAAATAAAAGAGGGGGACGGATCAAGGGCGATCTTCAGCGGAACTACATTGGCGCCTTCTACGATGTTGATGGTGACGCGATGGGTGTTGCCCAAGATACTGTAAGGAACGAAAGCGTAATCCAGGCTCACTTCCACATCGGAGAACTGATGATAAAGACCCACGCCCGCGGTCAGATTGGTCACGCTGTCCAGTTCGTTCCCCACCCGAAAACCCATCCGCAAGGCCGCCCCGTTGTCGTCGAAGTTGACGCGGTACTCGTCCCCCACCTTGAACCCCAATCCCGTATCGAGATATCCAACGGACTCCATGGCGAGGATATTCTGGTCTCTTTTCACCAGCGAGTCGTGGAGGCGCAGGGAGCCTGCCAGGTTGTAATTGAGAGGTTCGGAATAGGCGAGAACGTCCGCGCCCACGTTGGAAAGCACGGTCCCCAGGTAAAGCGTTCGATGGATGATCTCGTGCATATAGCCGATGTCAAAAGTGAAAGCAGAACTGTTCAACGTTGAAAGGTTCTCGCCCAACAGGCTGACCTTGACGCCTAAAAGGGAGTTCTCGAAAAAACCGCCAGGGATCCAATAGCCGAGTCTTTGGGCGTAAGCGAGGGAGCCCGCGACGCTGGAATAACTGATATTCGGCCCGACGCCGCCGTAAGTCCCGCCCGGGCCTTCCAACGCGCCCGCGAACGACCCCGAATTCAAGAACTGGGCGCTTGCGCCGAACGAACCTGAACGCCATAGGTTCTGGCTGAAAGCGAAATACTCATCGGTGACGCCTTGGATCCATTCGCCGTGGGTGAAGGAAAGCTGAGTACCCCGCGCCAAAACTAGGCCCGCCGGGTTCCAGAACATCGCGGTCGCGTCATCCGCCACGGCTGTAAAAGCCTCGCCCATACCTACCGCCCGAGCGCCCATGCCCAGCTTCTCGAAGTTAAGGCTGGTACTGCCGGCTCCATTCACCTGGGCGGAGACTAATAAAGGCATCGCGAAGAAAGTGATAAAGGTGAGAAAGTTTAAAGGGCAAAGCGAAAAGCGCGGCCCGACGGTTGGTTTTAAAGGTTTTTGTTTTATGTGTGTTGGTTCCAAAAGCAATGCCTTACTTGGCGTCTTTGAGTCTTTGCGGTGGATTAGGTGTTTTCTAAAGATGTGGTCGGACAAGTTATTTTCCGTTGACCACTAATAATTTTCCCTGAAGCAGGATCGAGGAACCGTTCTGTACCAGATAATAATAAAGCCCAGAGGCGACCTTGGCCCCATTCTTGTTGCGGCCGTCCCACACGATCGTGCCGGTGGAAGATTGCAAATTGGTGATGACCGGTTCACCCGTCAGGGAATAAATGCCGAGCGTCCATCCGGACGCCACATAACCCACATAAAAACTCCCGCTTCCAGTGAGGAAGTTGAAGGGATTAGGCCACACTTTAAGTCCGGGCGTCGCCGTAGGAGTGTTCGTGGGGGTAGAGGTGATCGTCGGCGTATCCGTAATCGTCGGCGTATCGGTGGTCGTGGCCGTGTTGGTCGGCGTGCGTGTTGCCGTTGAGACGGCGGTATCGGTCCTGGTATTCGTCGCCGTCTTAGTCGCCGTATCGACCGGCGTGCCAGTGGGCGTCCTCGTCGGGGTATTGGTAGCAGTGTTGACCCCGGTACTGGTCGGCGTGCTGGGAACCGTATCCGTCGGTGTGCTGGGAATTGTATTCGTGGCCGTGTTGGTCGGCGTGCTCGTGGCCGTTTGCGTCGAAGTGTTCGTTGGGGAATTGGTGGATGTGTTCGTTGACGTGATGGTCGGCGTATTGGTCGGCGTACTCGTAGGCGTAATGGTCGGCGTATTGGTCGGCGTACCTGTCGACGTATTGGTCGCCGTGTTGGTCGGCGTTGGCGGCGGCAAAGCCAGGCAGGAAAGATAAGCACCGCTTCTAAGATTATCCATATAAATAAGATTAGAGGAGAAAAACCCGTCATCCGTGAAAATGAACTGAACGAGCGAAACGGGGTTAGCCAAACTGGAAACATCGATATAAGCCGTATCCCATTCAGACGCTCCAAGAAAACCGATCGCGTTGGGGTAGACAACGTCCCAACAGTTGTAATCGGTACCCGTGTTATAACCCATCACGTCGCTGGGAACTGAACCCACCGTATTGCCGAGGGTATCGGTCGCGATGATCTCAACGGATCTCCCGAACCCCGAGTCGTTATAAAGATCCAACTTGATGAAGTTTTGAAGACCCGCGGGAGCGGGGTCTTTATAAGTAATGGTTATCGGTGAACCTGGAACAGAAAGACCGGCCACAAAAACAGTATTCAGCGTGGGGCTCGTGTCATTAGAAGCGTCGTGAGCGTCCTGGAAGCCGCCCCAGAAGGAACCGTCGTCGAAAGAATAAGACGTACCGGCAGGGTAAGTGATCGTCCAATTCACCGTGCTCCAGGCGGCTCCAGCGTTAAAATGTTGATGAGAATCAACGGAAAGCGCGAAAGCGCTTGTAACAGCGGAGTAAAACAAAACAGAGAGAGTTGTTCTTAAAAAGTTGGATGATGTTTTTGGTTTGAAAACCATGGAAACTTCCTTAAAGAAACACGTTCTTTTGCCAGGTTCGATATTAGATTCTACCACTCCACTAAAGGGCTGGTTTGTGTGGCGTTCATTATTACCGCTCAATCCCTTCTAGGACAATGCTAAAACCACTACTGCCAAGGGCCAAAACAGGGCTTTAATACCCCTGCCAAATCACGGCAATCCCAAAATCGGGGGTAATTCTCCCTCCGGTATCGCGGTTGGGGTGGGCGCCGCGTTCGGAGCATAGGTTTTGAGCCAATTTTTCAGGCCTTCATTGGTCGGATCATACTGAAGCGACTTCAGGTAAGCCTGGATGGCCTGGTCTTTAGCGCCCAGCATCCAATAACAACTCCCCGCCAACTGATAAGCCATCGCGCTACGGCTGTCAGATTCCAGAGCCTTCAAGAAAACAGGCAAGGCTTCCTTATAGTTCTTCGTAGTCATTAGCCGCCGACCTTCCGCGATCAATTCCGTCGACGTCACTTCCGTCGCGCCCGACACGATCAATTCCACCCGTCGGTTTTTGGCTCGATTCTCGGGTGTGTCATTGGGCGCGATCGGTTTGGTGTCGCCGTAACCCACAGCGCTCAATTGGCTTTCATTCATGCCGCTATGGAACAAGAAATCCACGACCGATTTCGCGCGGGCCAGCGACAGTGCCTGGTTGTCCTTGAACTTTCCCTTACCGTCCAATTTGACGTTATCCGTATGGCCCGCGATTTGAAT
>CAYXYA010000174.1:0-5013 GCA_964469185.1 uncultured bacterium
CCGGGAGGGTGGTCGGACGGTCGGGGCCGGCGTCATCAGCGAGATCCTGGCCTAAAAGACGACCGGCTTGGCCGGTGCGACCGTGAGGTTTCTTTAGTGCGAAGCGTCTTGATTTAATAGGCGACTAATAAATAGGAAGGTTACGGAAAGATGCGAGAAATTATTACACTGGCCTGTACCGAATGCCGTGAGCGAAACTATTCAACGGTTAAAAACAAGAAAAACGATCCGGATCGTTTGGAGCTGAAGAAGTATTGTAATTCGTGCCACAAGCACACGCCACACAAAGAAGTGAAGTAGTTCAACGCTAATACGAGTGGGGACAGATTTAAAATCTGTGCCCCGACATAGGCCAGTAGCTCCAACGGCTAGAGCAGCGGTCTCCAAAACCGCGGGTTGGGGGTTCGAATCCCTCCTGGCCTGCCAGTTCATCGTGCTTGTGAGTCTTGTTTCTGGTTGTGGTCTGCAAGGGAGGAAACCGTGAAAGGTCTTCTGGGTCGGATTGTTGAGTTCTTTAACGATGTCAAGAATGAATTAAAAAAGGTGTCCTATCCGACGAGGACGGAAACGGTTGGATCGACAACCGTTGTTTTGATTCTCGTATTCATGGTTGGAATTTATCTTGCGCTGATTGATCTGGGATTGGTCAAGGCCATCAAAATGATTATTCAATAAGGATGATCTGGCTTGGCCGATGTGACCGTGGGGTTTAGAGATTAGAGAAGGAAGCGGCTTTGTTTCTTGTTTGCCGCAGCGGTCTTCACTCCGGAATTAAATGGGGTCAATAAACATGGTGATTTCTATGTCAAAAAATTGGTACGTGATTCATACGTATTCTGGTTTTGAAGGTCGAGTTAAGACCACCATCGAGGAGCAGGTCAACAGCCTGGGTCTTCAAGAAAAGATCAGTAAGGTCTTGGTTCCCACCGAAGAGGTGATCGAGATCAAGGATGGCAAGAAAAGGACTTCGACAAAGAAATTCTTCCCCGGGTACGTTTTGGTGGAAATGGAGATGACCGATGAGACTTTGCAGCTTGTCAAGAACACACCCAAAGTGACGGGCTTCCTCGGCGGAGAGGCCAAGCCGACGCCCTTATCGGAAACGGAAGTAGAGACGCTGCTGAAACAGCTGGATGCGGGTACCGCCGCGCCGCGAGAGAAATTGCAATTTCAAAAAGGAGATGCGGTCCGTATTATTGACGGTCCCTTCCTGGGTTTTAACGGCGTTGTGGACGAGGTGCATACCGATCAAAACAAGGTGAAGGTCTTGGTCAGTATTTTTGGTCGATCCACCCCCGTGGAGTTGGGCTTTTTGCAGGTTGAGCGATTGTAAGATGGAACGGGTTGAAATTTAGGAGGAGTTAAGGTGGCCAAAGAGATTACAGGCATGGTGAAACTACAAATCCCCGCCGGGAAAGCCAATCCTGCACCCCCTGTCGGTCCGGCGCTGGGGCAGCACGGCGTCAATATCATGGAGTTTTGCAAGGCCTTCAATGCGAAGACTCAAAGTCAGGAAGGGACGATCATTCCGGTGATCGTCACGGTTTATTCCGATCGGACATTTACATTCATTACCAAAACGCCCCCCGCTTCGGACCTGTTGAAGAAAGCTGCCGGGATTATTAAAGGTTCGGCGGTTCCCAATAAGGACAAGGTCGGTCAGGTCACACAGAAGCAAATCGAGGAAATCGCCAAGTTGAAGATGCCGGATCTGAATGCCGTGGATCTTCCGGGCGCTGTTCATATCATTGAAGGGACGGCCCGCAGCATGGGCATCCAGGTGGTCAAGGGTTAATCAGGGAGCGACCGGCATTGCCGGTGCGACCGCGGGCCAGGCATCTGACTTTGCCAGTGACTGGCCGGGGTGGAGGGGGGATTGGGAGCAAAGCGAGCAGGCCCCCACATAAGATAGACGCGGGGGGCATGTGAGGACCTTATGTCTTCTTTGCCGCAGCGCCCCCCCTATTGAATGGTGAACGAAGGAGTCGAGATGGGAAGGAAATATGAGGCTGCAGTGGCGCTGGTGGAGCCCAGGAGCTATACAGTGCCTGAGGCAATGCAAGCGGTGAAGAAAGCCGCGTTTGCGAAGTTTGACGAGACGGTGGATCTGGCGGTGCGGTTGGGCGTGGATCCGAAGCACTCGGATCAAATGGTCCGGGGATCGGTTCTTCTTCCACACGGGACCGGCAAAAAAGTCAGGGTGGTGGTTTTTGCAAAGGGCGATAAAGAAAAGGAGGCCCGGGAGGCCGGTGCCGATGTCGTCGGTTCTGAAGACTTGGTTGAGAAGATCACGAAGGGATGGCTGGAATTTGACCGTGTGATTTCCACCCCTGATCTCATGGGCATGGTCGGTAAGCTCGGGAAGATTCTGGGACCTCGCGGTCTGATGCCGAATCCGAAAGCGGGGACGGTAACATTCGATCTGGCCAAGGCCATTCGCGAGGTTCGGCAGGGGCGGGTTGAGTTCAAGGTTGAAAAGGCGGGCATCGTCCATGTCCTGATCGGCAAGGCATCCTTCGAGCCCCAGAAGCTTGCCGAGAATGCGAATGCCGTTCTGGAGGCGATCGTGAAAGCAAAACCGTCAACCGCGAAAGGGGTCTACTTAAAGAGCATCGCGGTTTCGTCGACGATGGGGCCTTCCGTAAAAATCGATACGGCCCATGTCGCGAAGATGTTTGGGTAATCGGGGGGAGCGATCCATGAATGCAAAACGGGAAGAGAAAGCGCGACAGGTTAAAGAACTCCATGAGAAATTCACGTCGTCCACCGTGGCCATTTTAATGGAGTTCAACGGCCTGAACGTATCGGAGATGACGGAACTTCGCCAAAAGCTTCGAGGGGCAAAAGGCGAGCTGCGCGTCGTCAAAAATACCCTGGCCCGAAGGGCGACCGAAGGAACGAACATCGCCGTTTCGCAAGACGCTTTTCAAGGGCCCATCGCGGTGACCTTCGGCTACGCGGATCCGGTTGCTCCGACCAAAGTTTTGAAGGAGTTTGCGGATAAACGGCCAGAGAAAGTGAAGGTGAAAGTCGGGGTCGTTGAAGGAAAGGTCTTGGATCCAAAGGGTTTAAAGTTGGTGGCTGCCTTGCCCAAAAAGGAAGTGCTGATCGCGGATCTTGTCGGACGGATGCAGTCGCCGATCAACGGTTTGGTCGGCGGGCTTCAGGGAATTCTGCGAAAATTAGTCTATGTGATGGTCGCGATACAAAATCAACAAACAACAAAGTAACCCTCATCACTGCATGAAGAGGAACTTACCAGAAAGGAGCAAGAAATGACAAAGTCGGCAACCGATACGAAGCTCACGAAAGATGAGATTATCAAGGCGATCGAGATTATGACCGTTCTGGAACTTTCGGAATTGGTCAAGGCCTTGGAGGAGAAATTTGGTGTGACGGCGGCCATGCCCGCCATGGCCGTGGCATCGGCCCCCGGGGGCGGGGCTGCTGCGGCAGCCGCTGAGGAAAAGACGAGCTTTGATGTGATCTTGACATCGAGCGCGGCGGACAAAAAGATCCAAACTATTAAAGTGGTTCGTGAACTGACCAGTCTTGGATTAAAGGAGGCCAAAGACCTCGTGGAAGGTGTCCCGAAACCGGTTAAAACCGGCGTCACGAAGGAGGAGGCTGCGACGATTAAGAAAAAGCTGGAAGAGGCGGGTGCGGTGGTCGAGGTCAAATAGGTTGGTGGGCGATCACAACCATTCCGGTATCGGAACGATAATGATTTCCAGTGGCTTTCAACGAGAGGGAAAAACAGCATGACCGCTTTTAGTGGAGATACGCAGAGCATGAGGATCCGAGATGATTTCTCAAAGATTCGAAGCAAGATCGAGATCCCGGACCTTATTGATATCCAGAAAAATTCCTATGAGCGTTTTCTGCAGATGTCTGTGCCTGCACAACGTCGTCAAGACATGGGTCTTCAGGCCGCCTTCAACAGCGTCTTTCCCATTTCCGATTACAACGATACGACCACAATCGAGTTTGTCGATTACTCGATCGGTGAGCCCAAATATGACGTGCGGGAGTGTCTGGAAAGGGGAATGACCTATGCGGCCCCCTTGAAGATCCGGGTCCGTCTTCACCTTTTTGAAAAAGAGGGGAAGGCCGGCGCGAAGAAAATACGGGAGAGCAAAGAGTCAGAGGTCTATCTGGGTGAACTGCCCCTCATGACGGACACCGGGACATTTATCATCAACGGGACCGAGCGCGTCGTCGTGAGCCAGTTGCATCGCTCGCCGGGCGTGGCGTTCACCCATGATAAAGGGCGAACCCATGCCAGCGGAAAGGTGCTTTATTCGGCGCGGATCATCCCTTACCGCGGTTCCTGGCTGGATTTTGAGTTCGATGCACGGGACATTCTGTACGTGAGAATTGATCGTCGCCGGAAAATGCCCGTGACCGTTTTCTTGAAAGCCTTCGGTTATACGACGGAAGACCTGTTCCGAATGTACTACCCGGTTGAAGAGATCGTCATTCAGAAAGGCAAGTTCTTCCGGAAGCTGGATCCCGATATCCACGTGGGACTCAAGGCGCCGATCGATATCGTGGACAAGAAGACGAAGGAAACCATCGTAAAAGAAGGGGGAAAGATCACCAAGCTCCTCATCAATCGCATCCGCAAAGCCGGAATCAAGGAGGTGCCGATTTCCGAGGAAGAGCTCATCGGCCGGTTGTCCCTGGGCAATCTTTCGGACCCTAAAACGCGCGATGTTTTCCTGGCGCGTAATAAAGAAATTACGGCTGAAGTCCTGCAAAAATTACTGCGAAGCGACCTCGAAAGCTTTAAGGTGATCTACATTGATCCGATCAGCATGCCCCCGGTGATCCGGGATACCTTGGGGATGGAAGAGGTGGGTTCCAAGGAAGAGGGGATGGTCGAGATTTATAAGCGCCTAAGGCCGGGAGAAACTCCGACGGTCGATACGGCCAAGGCGTTATTCGACAACCTCTTCTTCAGTCCGAAACGGTATGATCTGTCGCCGGTGGGCCGTCTCAAGCTGAACAAAA
>CAYXYA010000175.1:0-5006 GCA_964469185.1 uncultured bacterium
ATAGCGCAGGTATGGGATTTGGAAAGCAGGGCGGTCAATTTGCGCAAGGCCTGGCTCATCAAACGGGCCTGCAATCCCATATGGACATCGCCCATTTCACCCTCGAGTTCCGCGCGGGGCGCCAAAGCGGCGACCGAGTCGATCACGAGGACGTCAATGGCTCCGGAACGAATCAGGGTATCGGCGATCTGAAGGGCTTCCTCCGCTGAGTCGGGTTGGGAGATCAAAAGCTCATCCACGTTCACGCCCAATTTCTTGGCGTAAACCGGATCCATAGCATGTTCCGCATCGATAAAAACGGCAGTTCCGCCGGCCTTTTGGGCCTCTGCGACGATATGCAGGGTCAGAGTCGTTTTACCCGAAGATTCAGGTCCGTAAATCTCCACGATGCGGCCGCGGGGAACTCCCCCGATGCCTGTGGCGATGTCCAACGAGACGGCTCCAGTGGAGATGGCCTTAACATCCTGAACCTTGGCCTCTCCGAGCTTCATGATGGCCCCTTCCCCATGATCTTTCCTGATCTGCAGCAGGGCCACATCCAACGCCTTTTGTTTCTCGTTCGCCATATCCATCTCCTTAAAATTGGGCTTCTTTTCTACACCCGCTCATCCTAAATCGACTCAAGGAGCGAGTCAAGAAAAAAGTATACAGCTGTATACTTTTATTTTAGCGGGTTTTTGGCGTTGAAAAGAGAGGCTAAAAAAGGTCCCGAGGGTCTTCGATACCCAGGTTCTCTTTGGAAAAGAACGGCTCGCCCGCTTCAGCGCCGATCATAGATCCAAAGTAGCGGTTGGAAGTGTCGATATACTCCAGCGCCCGACTGCCCGGCTTTTTGATGAACTGGCTTTCATAGGCGCGGACCGCGGCAAGTTTTTGACCGTGATAACGAGAGGTATCGACGATAAAGGAGGGTTGAACGTTGGACCGCAGATGCGAACAGAGGTGGTAATAAAGCTTCGAGGGATACCAGGGCTCTCCCTTCATATTAGTCTTCACCAACTTAGCCCAAAAACGAGCAGCCTCGACCAATTGACTAGCGCCCCAATGGTCGGGGTGGGCGTCCACCCAATAGGGCGCGAACATAATAGCCGGTTTATATTTACGAATGACCTCGGCAACTTTACGGCGGGCGGACAAGGTGTCTTGAAGCTCGCGGTTCTTCAAAGGCAGGATCAGATAGTCGTCGAATTTCAAGATTCTCGCGGCCTTTTCGGCTTCCTTTAACCGTGTCTTGTGGTTGCCGTAAGGGGTCGGTTCACCGTCGGTCAAATGACAAACCACCACCTTCGCGCCGCGGGCCTTCATAGAAAGGAGGGTTCCACCCATGGCGATCTCCACGTCATCGGGATGGGCGCCAAAAGCCAGAACGTCCACCTTGGCTTCAGTCCCCGACCCACGGGTCATCGCTACCGTTTCAAATGTTTTAATTTTTGTTTTTCGTTTCATCGCCGCTTAGCCTTTAAACAAAAAAGGCCTCCCCTTTTGGGGGAAGCCTTTGCGTTAATATCTGATTTTATTTCGGCACTACCTTGTCAGCCTGCTTACCTTTGGCGCCCTGCACGATCTCGAAGGTCACTTCCTGACCCGCCGTCAGGGTCTTGAAACCATCGCCCTGGATTGCTGAGAAATGCACGAACACGTCTTCCCCGCCCTCTTGCTCTAGAAAACCATAACCCTTACCCGCGTTGAACCACTTGACTCGACCAGTCGGCATTATCTGATCCTTTCTTTCGCATCCCGTACCTTTATGCGGTCCAAGCGGCGTCCCTCTGTCGTGTTCCTGTTACAGGGATTCCAGCAAGATGCCTCCGACCGAATAAGCCCATCGTTATTGATGCAGTGCACGATGTAAGTTAAGTGTAAACCCTAAACACCTTATTTTTCAACGTGTATTCAGAACTATTATGACCAACCCATCACAGGACAATGGGTGATCGAAACCCGTTGGATGCCTCTCTTGGCGATCCAATCTTTCACTTCCGGATCCATGACGAGGGCTTGGTCGAGGATGCGGTAAAGGCGGGTCCAGTTGACGTCCCGATGGTCGGGGGCGCACATCTTCTCGAGGGAGGGATGGTCAACGGCGCAATGGACGGTCCAGGTGTGATGCCCCGGTTTCAACCCATCGATCCATTCTTTGAGCTTTTGCTTGCGAAAGGCCAACTCGGTACCCTTGTCGCTGGACGCGAATACGGAGGTCCAATCATATGAAGGGATGTCCCAATCCTTTCCCTTGAGGGAAAAGTTACGATAAGGGACCTTTTTGCGCTTCAATATCCGGCTGAACAAGCCCGCGAACTTCTCTTCCGCCCCCATGTGCTCGCAAGCATGGGTGATCTTGATCCCCGCAGCTTCCACCCTGGCCCACTGGGCCTCGAATTCGGCCTCCGCTTCTTTTATATCAGCGTTCTTCCAGGCTTCGGCCACGGTCGTGAAAAAGGTACCGTCAGGTTGGACCATTGACTTCAGCGGCGTTACGGGTTTCCAACGGTAATAGTCCCACTCGGCGGTATAGGTGTTGTGAATGCCGACGGGGATCTTGTGGGTTTTAGCTAATTTGGCTGCCTCATCAAAAGCCGGGCAAGGCGCCATGATGTTGGTGTCGGTCAAAACACCCTTCGTGAAGGCTTGAACAACACCCTCGTTGACAGCCGAACACATGCCAAAGTCATCACTTAATACCGTCAGATAGATCGAAGATGGGTCGGTCATGGGTCACCTCGCCGCCTATCTTAAATTCAATTGCTCCAACCCGCGAGGATAAAAAGATACTCGCAAATGCCGGCCATGAGGGCCGCCGCCGGGATGGTCAAGATCCAGGCCCAAACGATGCGTCCCGCCACTCCCCAGCGAACAGAAGAGAAGGAAGTCGTGCTTCCCACGCCGATAATAGCGCCGGTGATGGTATGGGTCGTTGAAACCGGGATCCCCATCGAAGCGGCGAAAAAGAGGGAGATAGCCCCGCCCGTTTCAGCGCAAAAACCGCCGACAGGTTTTAACTTGGTGATCTTCTGCCCCATGGTCTTAACGATACGCCATCCCCCCGTCATGGTCCCAAACGCCATGGCGGCGTAACAAGCGATGATGATCCACCAGGCTATTTCCTGACTTCCGGCCCGGTAAGCCCATTCGGGATGGTTCCCCGCCAGCAAAAGCGCCACGATGATCCCCATCGTCTTCTGGGAATCGTTGGCGCCATGGCCCATGCTGTAGGCGGCCGCGGAAAAATACTGACCAACGCGAAAGATCCCGTCCACCGCCGAAGGCGTGAAAAAGCGGAAAAGATTCAGGACCACCACCATCAATATGTAACCCAAGAACATTCCCATGAAAGGGGCGACGAAGATAAAGATGATCGTCTTTTGAAAACCAGCCATGATCAAGACCTTCCACCCGCCATGGATCACCGCCGCGCCGCCGAAAGCCCCGATAAGGGCGTGGGAGGAACTGGTCGGAAGTCCGTAATACCAGGTGATGATGTCCCAGACGATCGCGCCGATCAAAGCCGCCAGGATGACATAGACCGTGATGCCGGAAGGGTCCACCATCCCCTTCCCCACCGTCTTGGCCACATGAGTGCCCACCGTGAAGGCCGCTACGAAGTTGAAAAAAGCCGCCCAGATGACCGCCTGCGCCGGCGTCAGGACCCGGGTGGAAACCACCGTGGCGATCGAATTGGCCGCGTCATGAAAACCGTTCAAAAAGTCGAAAACCAAAGCAAATAAGATGATGCCGACTATGATCACTATTTCCTGGTTCAAAAATCACCTCGTTGGAAAAATTTAAATTCTTTCAAGCGTTTTCTAGGACCACACCCTCAATGACATTCGCCACGTCCTCGCAGCGGTCGATCGCGTTCTCCACATCCTCATAGATCTCCTTCCAAACGAGGACCTGGACCGCGTCCTTTTCTTCCTTGAAAAGTTTGGCGATGGCGGCGTCACGGATCGCGTCACCGTCGTTTTCCAACTTATTGATCTCCACGCAGGCTGCCAGGATCAGCTTGGCGTCCTTCAAGTTCCGCAAGTATTTCACGGCCTTTTGCAATTCCAGAGTGGAGTGATGAAGCGTTTTGGCCAGTTCGATCAGATCGGGCGGGATCTCGGTCACGCCGTACAGCATCATGCGGCGGGCCGCGCCGTCAATGAGGTCCATCACGTCGTCCATGCGTGAGATGAGCTCATGGATTTGATCACGGTCGATCGGCGTGATGAAAGTCTTGTGGAGCATCTCGACCGTATGGTGGGTGATCTCATCCGCGCGGTGCTCCGCGTCCCGCAAACGCCGCACCTTGGCGGGGGCGTCCCCAAAATGTTCCAACATCTCCACGAAGGTCTGTCCGCCTTCCACGCAAGTCGCCGCGTGTTGGTCGAACGAGTCGAAAAAACCGAATTCTTTAGGAATTAAAAAGCCGAGCATGTTTCCCCCTAATTTCATGAGTTAAAAACCGTGCAAATCTTACCCCTACAACCACAATGGCGTTGTTACTTCTGTGTTAAAAAAACCAGCCCTATTCTCTGACTATCGGACGCCAACCCAGAAAGGATTCCAATAACCTCAAAGAGAAGCCACGACATCCAAGAAAGAAACAAATTCAGGGGCTTGACTGCTTCCACCGAGGGTGTTGTTAAGTGATAGGTAGGAGTAGTAAATGTGGCTGATCTGCCAGTTCGTCCAAACCAGATTCACCCCATTTTCCAGCCCGTAAGAAAGCTGTTCCTTAAAGTAGAATCGGTTGGTGTTGCCCGCGTCGTCATCCGTCAGGTTAGCCAATTGAGCGTTCGGTTCGACATAAGCCGCGGCCAGCAAGCCGGCCCAGTCGCCTTTGCCCTTGACCTCGCCGATATTCGCGCCGAGATACCAGCCATATTGATTGAACCACTTGGTGTAGCCATTCGCGGTTTTCGCCGCGGCTCCGCCAGGTCCAGCCGCCAAGGATTCCTTCTGAGGGACATAGAACGAATCCAAGTTATCCGTGACATGGACCGTCCACTTCACCGGAATAT
>CAYXYA010000176.1:0-4974 GCA_964469185.1 uncultured bacterium
TCATCGAATCAACTCCGACCGTCACGCCGACTCAAACCGCTTCTACCCAAACCATCACCTTGGCCTTTGTTGGAGACATTATGATGGGCGGAAGAGCCTCCTACAAACTGAAAACCGAGGGGCCCAATTCCTTCTTCGCCTATACCGCTCCCCTGCTTCAAAATGCCGACATTACGATGGGTAACCTAGAAGGTCCCTTGGGACTTCAAGGCCAAGCCCGACCGAAAAAAAAATACACCTTCCTGGTCGACCATTCCGCGGCCTCGGGCCTGGCATTCGCGGGGTTTAAACTCCTAACTCTAGCCAATAACCACATGATGGATTTCGGGGCTGAAGCCCTGCAATCCACCATAGACGCCCTTGAAAAAAACCATTTGAAACACGCTGGCGCTGGAACGAATGAAATCGAAGCCCGCCAACCCGCTTGGTTCGATATCAAAGGCCGCAAAGTGGCTGTGCTCGCCTATTCCCTCACCATCCCCACGGACTTTTGGGCCAATGAGACTCGGCCCGGATGCGCTCACGCTTCTCCCAAAGACTTTAAGGAGGACATTCAAAAAGTCCGCGACGCTGGAGCTAACTTGGTCATTGTTTGCTTTCATTGGGGTCAGGAGAAACACACAAAATTAAGGAGTTACCAACCCTACATCGCCCACGAGGCGATCGACGGAGGCGCCGACGCGGTGGTCGGCCACCATCCTCATATTTGGCAAGGGCTGGAGGTTTACCACGGCAAGCCCATCGCTTATTCCATCGGTAATTTCGCTTTTGGAAGCGTTACGAACATCAGTGACAGCGGTATTTTGTATTTAAGTTTTGATGAGAAAAACCAATGGGCCGGCGGCAAGATCGTGCCGTTGGACGTGAACAACTACCGGGTCCATTTCGCGCCGAGCGCGATGACGACTAAAAACGCGAAAAAGTTCTTCGGGTATTTGAATGGATCCTCAAAAAAAGTACATTTGAGTTATGGCGACACGGAGTTCGATTGGAAACATTAATAATGCCGTAGATGACTTGTTAAATATTTGTAATTTTCATCTTCAAAATAACCAACACAAAAAATGCTAAAAATCGAAAAAATAAAAATCAATAACATAAATACATGAAAACTAAAAAAGTTTTTATCGTTTTCATTTCGCTTTAACTTGATTAAATCGTTAACAATAATAATCGTTAACGAGATCAAAAGTATGGGTGATAAAAAAACACCAATCCAAAACCAAAAATAAATTATTGTGAAAAAATCATCAAACCACATGGACTCAATCATCAGCCATTTTTTTAAAAAATTTAAAAAAGAGATGACATAAAATGGAAAAACGACAAAAATCAATAAGATAAACGCAACTAGTTCACCTTTCCCTATTTTTTTAAAATTTATCATTTCTTTTTCTTTCACCAACTCACAGGGCATTTCAAAATCTCCCCACTCTGTTTATGGGCAAAGAGCACGTGCTTCTGGTCGCGGCCGAACTTCCAAAGGTCATAAGTAAGCTTCACGTCCATCTGGCAATAATCAATGACCTGTTGGAACTTCCCTTCTCGCCACCATTGGACCGCCAACAATCCATCGGCGCTCTTCTCCGCTCCGCCCAAGGTGTGCTGAGCCAAGTGGGCGAGGGACAAACGGTGTCCTAGTTTCTTTTGAAGATCGGCCATTAGATCGAGCGTTGGCATTTTTTGAAGTATGACCGAGGTATAACCCTGTAAGACACCGTAATCGAACCGCAGGCTGTTAAAACCAATGACGAGGCTGGAAGCTTGCAAATGAGCGACAAGATCCCGCACATTGTTTTCCACATAGGTGTAGTACTTCGCCTGGTCGATGTCGTACACGACCGCGCAGGAAAGTTTCATGCCCGGCAGGTTGTTCCATCCGCCCTGGATCTCATTAGCGAGAAATTGGGTTTCAATGTCGAACACGACCGGCCCCGTTTTGGACGGAGGTGGTTCAGTCGCGACTTGCGGGCCTGATTTAGGCGTGGGAGTCGGCTTCCCCACCACCTCTGTATTAAGAGCGGAGGGCGGCGCGAGTTCCAACTGGTTTACATCAACATAAGGACGTTTAGAAGCCATCGGTTTAAGGTCTCCCCTTCCCAGAATATACCCCAAGATCAGCAAGGCTCCCTTTTTATCCAGCGGGTGATTGCCGCTTCCGCACTTGGGCGACTGCACACAGGAAGGACAGCCCTCGTCGCATTCGCAGTCCCGGATCATCTCAAAGGTCGTGGTCAGCAGCTCTTCCATCGTCTCATAGGCCCGCTCGGTCAACCCTACTCCACCCGGGTAGCCGTCATAGATAAAGATGACCGGCTGTGGCACCTGCGGGTGCGCGGGGGTGGAAATACCGCCCAAGTCCCAACGGTCGCAGACCACGTGAAGAGGCATCATGGCGATAGTGCCGTGCTCCGCCGCGTGCAGACCACCCATGAAATGGATGTTCTCACCGATAAGATCTCGTTGAAGGGTGTCGGGTAAGACCACCCAAAGAGCTCTGGTCTCAAAGGTTTGAGGCGGCAAAGTAAGCAGGTAAGTGGATACCAACAACTGATCCACAATGCGGTGGACCTCATAATTAATGAACCGTTGGGTGATCTTGACCTTCCCCCAACGAATAGCGCATTGGGCATCATTGGCACCCAGGGGCCGCCGTCTTATCTCCTCTAGAATTTCGGTCTCTTCCTCATAATTGACCTGGGTGTAGTAATCCACCGGCTCATCAGAAACCAGTATCTTGTGCTGTTGCCATTGAAGTTCTTTCACCACGTACTGCGTGCCCTGATGCAGGTACACCGCGCCCGGGTGGCAGTCGCGAAAGGCCCTCATGCCGTCGATGGTGCCGATGAGCTCTCCTGTTTCCTGGTAAATGATCTGGTAGCCCTCGCCCATGTTGCGGATATTGATGCCCCGTTGCGGATTCTTATCCGTCACCAACCACTTGTCGCCTTGCGCGGATTCCAATACCTCACCCGCCTGGATCATGGCCGGTAAAAGTTCGTCCAACAATTTTCCATAAATTTCTTTATCAACAGAGGTTAAGGGGATCTCGGAAGCGGCACAACGCAGATGCGACTTGGCGATGTTCTCATTCTCGAACCCCACCATCAGGGATTCAGGCTTCATCGTGAAAAACTTAGTGGGATGTTTCATCCAGTACTGGTCCATCGCGTCGGCCATCGCCACCAGAAAAACGACTGAGGGAGATTCGCCCCGGCCTACACGCCCCGACCTTTGCCAGGTCGAGATCATCGTTCCCGGATAACCCACCAAGATGCAAGCGTCGAGACCGCCCACGTCAATGCCCACTTCAAGCGCTGATGTGGAGATGACCGCTTTGAGCTCATCCTTGAATAACTTCGCCTCGATCTCCCGCCGTTCCTCCGGCAAATAACCGGCTCGGTAACTTTTTATTTTATCCGCCCATTCGGGCATAGCCTGTGTGACCCACATGCTGATGAGTTCGGTGATCTTTCGGGCCTTGGTGAAGACAATGGTTTTCATCCCAGCTTTCAAACATTCAATCAGTAGGGTCGTCGCTTCGGTGTAGGGAGAAGTCGCATCGGTGTTCCATAGCACGAAAGTCTTGGCATTTTGCGGCGCGCCTGTTTCGGAAATGATCTCGAAATCCAACCCAGTAAGCCCTTTCAAGAATTCCTCGGGATTTCCCAACGTCGCCGAACAGGTGATGAACTGTGGATCCGATCCGTAATAACGGCAAATACGCCTGAGCCTCCGGAGCACATGAGCCACGTGGGACCCGAAGATGCCGCGGTAACTGTGGGCTTCATCCACCACTACATATTT
Source organism: uncultured bacterium (assembly GCA_964469185.1). Classification (GTDB taxonomy): domain Bacteria; phylum Oederibacteriota; class Muellerivitia; order Muellerivitales; family Muellerivitaceae; genus CAYXYA01. The sequence goes on from CAYXYA010000176.1 coordinate 3,808, forward strand.
GAGGTTCTTGAAATATTCCGCCCAGCCGTCGTGAAAAGCCAAGATGCCCAGGTGCAGCATGTCCGGATTGGTCAGAAGGATGTTCGGCGGGCTCTTGCGGATCTTCGTGCGAACACCCGTCGGCGTATCCCCGTCGTAGATCTCGGCGCCGAAAGCGGGAAGTTTGGAAGTCTTGAGCCGCCCGCCCCATTCCTGCAAAGTCTTGAGTTGGTCCTGGGCCAGGGCTTTCATGGGATAGAGATAAAGCGCCCGCGATCGGGAACTTTCCAAGATGGATTGTATGACCGGCAGGTTGAAACAGAGCGTTTTGCCCGAAGCGGTCGGTGTGGTGACAGCAACATGTTTGCCCGCGTGAAGCGCCTCGATAGCGTGGGCTTGATGGGTCCAAAGCGCGTCATAACCCGATCTTTCCAGAACGCCGACAAGGTCTTTTGAGAGTGTCTTGGGCCAAGCGTGATATTGGGCTCCGCGCGCGGCGATCTGCTCCACGTGCTTGATCCGGTCCCTTAGATCTTCACGGGACCTGAGTTGTGAGAGAAGTTGGGAAAGCGTGGATGCCGAAGAAAAAGTGTTTCGAAAAGCCATGGGTGGATTGTACGGTTTTTATAGGGACTTTCAAAGACAGACAACATCCACCAAAAAAAGTTTAGCCACAGATGCACACGGATTAACTCTGATAGCCAAAATAAAAGGCATGTAAACTATTGATTTTCGCCATCCGTGTTTATCTGTGTGAATCTGTGGCAAAGGGTGTGGTTGTTTAGACCCGCATGGGCATGATCACACAGAGATAATCTGTGTCACCTTTGGGCCGGAGGATGCCAGGGCTCAAGGCTTGGGTCAACTCGATGCTAACTGTGTCTGTTCCGATGTTTTTCAACACATCCAGCACATAAGCGGCGTTATAGGCGATGCTGATCTCCTCGCCTTTATAGACCACATCCATCTCCTCTTTAGCCTCGCCCATGTCCTGGGTTTTGGAGGAAATCGTCAAATTGCCCGGCTTTATCTGGTAACGGATTGAATTGGACTTCTCGGAGGTTAATATCTTTACCCGGCGCGTGGCGGAGGCCAATTCAGAAGTCGAGGCTTCCACTTTTTTGTCGGATTCCTTCGGGATAACCTGCTCGTAATTAGGGAATTGGCCCTCGATCAAACGGGAAATGA
>CAYXYA010000177.1:0-4915 GCA_964469185.1 uncultured bacterium
GACCGCGAATCGATGCGACTCATCGCGAAGCCTTTGGAGTAAATGCCGTGCTTTCAGATGTCCCCTGAAATCCACCGGATCATTCTGGCCTGGCACAAAGACCTCTTCCTCACGCTTGGCCAGGGAGGCCAACCCGTAACTGACATCCAGTTCTTTATCCAACACCGCTTTCACGGCGTTCAATTGTCCCTTGCCGCCGTCGATCAGGAACAGGTCCGGAAGTGGATTCCCCTCCCTCTCGAGAAGGTGGATATAGCGTGTCATCATCTCCTGATGCGACCGAAAATCATCCTGACCTTCGATGGTCTTGATCTTGAATTTTCGATACCGGTTCTTTTCGGGGATACCGTCCCTGAAGAATACCGCCGAACCCACGGTGAAAGAGCCTTGAAGCGTCGAAATATCAAAACACACCATGTTTCGAGGCAGTGTTTTAAGTTTAAGAAGGCTCTGTAAATCCTTTAGCAGCTCTGTCCTTTGAACATCGTCCTTTAACGCCGACAGAACATTTTTCTCGGCCATGCTCATGAGATCTTGCCGCCAACTCTCGACAGCCTTGACGATCTTTACCGGCGCTCCTCTGTTGGTTAAAAGCATCTTCTCGATCTGGTCGTCGGGGTCCCAATCACGAGTGATTAATATTTCATCTGGGATAAAAACGCTTGGGACATAGTATTGCCGGAGGAACATCGGAAGGACTTCCTCTAGGGTTTTATCCATCTCGTTCTCGAGGATCAATTTGATGTGGTCGATCACTTTTCCCTGTCGAACCTGCACGACCGAAGCCAGCACCTTCCCCAAACCGAACGCCAGAGCGATCACATCGATATCTTTTTTGTCCGGAATGATCATGGCGTAGGTCCCCTGCATCTGTTCAATGGTCCCTAAAAGATCGCGGTATTTCGCGGCTTCCTCATATTCCAATCGCTCCGAGGCCTTCAACATCTCGCTCTTCACGTGCTCCATGAGACTGTCGTGCTTCCCTTCCAGGAACCATTGCACCCGTTTGACCAACGGCGCATAGCCTTTTTTGTCCACTGCCCCGATACAAGGAGCCGGGCATTGTTTGATCTGATAGCTCAAGCACGCTCTCTCGGCGTGGCCGTCGATCTCGATGTTGCAGTCCCGAATATTGAAATAGCGGTAGATGAGTTTCACGATCTCACGGAGTTTCAGGTTGGGATAGGGGCCGTAATATTTGGAACCGTCCTGTGAGGGTCGCCGCGAGATCAGGACGCGCGGGAAATCCTCGTTCATCGTGAGTTTTAGGTAGGGATAGCTCTTATCATCGCGCAGAACCACGTTATACCGAGGACGATGCCGTTTAATGAGATTGCTTTCCAAAAGGAACGCTTGGTTCTCGTCATCGGTCAGAATGAACTCGACATGGTCGGCCTGCGCGACCAAAGCCCTGACCTTGGGATTTTCCTGGTTACGGAGATTGAAATATGATGCCACGCGTTTCTTTAAAGAGATCGCTTTTCCAACATACAGGACATTCTCATGGACGTTTTTGAACAAATAGACTCCGGACGAGTCCGGGAACGCCCCGATCTGTTTTTTTAACCGTTCAAATTTCGTTTCATTCAAATTTTCAGTCAACATCATTCCTTAACTTTGATCACATCGGCTTTTTGATCCGGTCCCGTAATTGCCGGACCTGGTTCCGAAGATCCGCGGCCTTTTCATATTCATACTTTTGTGCGTAGTCCATCATTTCCCGCTCTAGCGCCACTATTTTGCGCGGAATGGCTTCCGGGGTCAGATAAATATCCTCCTGCTCTTCCGCCGCGATCGGGACCGTGTAGTAATCCGCCTCATAAACAGTGGTCAACAACTCGCGGATCTGCTTTTTCACCGTCGCCGGAGTGATCCCGTTCTTCGTGTTGTATTCGCCCTGGATAATGCGCCGACGCTTGGTTTCTTCCACAGTCTTGCGGATGGATTCGGTGATCTTGTCGGCGTAAAAAATGACTCGCCCTTCCACATTGCGGGCGGCCCGTCCCGCCGTTTGCATCAAGGAAACTTCGGATCGTAAAAAGCCTTCTTTATCGGCGTCCAGGACCGCCACCAGACTGACTTCCGGCAGGTCCAATCCCTCCCGAAGCAAGTTCACGCCGACCAGTACGTCGTAAACACCCAACCTCAGGTCGCGGATGATCCGAATCCGGTCCAACGTTTCCACGTCCGAATGAAGATAAGCGACCTTTACGTTCAACTGCTTCAAATAACCCGTCAGGTCCTCGGCCATTTTCTTGGTCAATGTGGTCACCAGGACCCGTTGTTCTTTTTTGACCACTTCCCGGATCTCGCCCAGAAGATCATCCACCTGGGTTCCCAGAGGACGGATCTCGATCTCGGGATCCATGAGGCCGGTAGGCCGGATGATCTGTTCGACCACCTCGCCTTTGGAAAGTTTCAACTCCTCCTGCGATGGCGTCGCGGACACATAAATGATCTGTCCCGTTTTCTGATTGAACTCCTCATAGCGGAGCGGACGGTTGTCGAAGGCGCATTTTAACCGGAACCCATAATCGACCAAATTTTTCTTTCGAGCGAAGTCGCCGTTGAACATTGCCCGCAGCTGCGGCAAGGTGACGTGTGACTCATCGATGAACGTGAGGAAGTCCTTCGGGAAATAATCCAAAAGCGTGTAAGAAGGTTCCCCGGGCTTGCGGCCATCAAAATGCCGACTGTAATTCTCGATCCCCTGGCAGTAACCCATTTCTTCGATCATTTCCAGGTCGTACATCGTGCGCTGTTCCAACCGTTGAGCCTCGACAAGCTTCTCCTCTTTTTTGAATTCTTGAAGTCGTTCCCGCAATTCGTCTTGGATACCGCCAATCGAACGCTTGATGACCGACTCGGGCATCACGTAATGTTTGGCCGGGTAGATCGGCAGGACCATCCGCCTGTTGAGCATCCTGCCGGTCACGGGATCGATCTCGGATATCTTCTCGACTTCATCGCCGAAGAACTCGATTCGAAATGGATTCTCTCCGTACGCGGGGTAGATCTCGATCACGTCGCCCTTGACCCTGAACTTACCTCGACTAAAGTCGATATCATTGCGAGAGTACTGGATGTCCACCAACTCCTTCAAGAACTTCTCCCGCTGGGTTTCCTGTCCCTCGCGAACGACGATATGCATTGATTTATAATTTTCCGGCGATCCCAAGCCGTAAATACAGGAGACCGAGGCCACAATGATGACGTCGCGTCGCTCTTGCAGCAACGCCGTCGCTTCCAGCCGCAATCGGTCCAGCTCCATGTTGATGGAAGCGTCCTTCTCGATGAAGGTGTCTGTGTGAGAAAGATAGGCTTCGGGCTGATAGTAATCGTAGTAACTAACGAAATAGGCCACCGCGTTATTGGGGAAAAATTCCTTGAACTCGCTATAGAGCTGGGCCGCGAGGGTCTTGTTGTGGGAAACGACCAGGGTGGGCCTTTGGACCTTTTGGATGACATGGGCCATGGTGAAAGTTTTTCCCGAGCCTGTAACGCCCAAAAGCGTCTGGCGGGGAACGTCTTTTTTCAACCCGTTCGAAAGTTTATCGATCGCTTGGGGCTGGTCGCCTGTCGGGGTGTAGTCGGAAACGATCTCGAATTTCATGCCGACCTTCCATTATCAAATATTTTTAAGGAGGTCGGCATAGTGCCAATGCTCATCATTCTATTTTTAAAAGTAAATTGGTACATGGTTTCATTGTGGGATAGAAGGAAAAACTATTCAAGAGAGGCCTGATAAAAGTCAGCGGATGCTTTTAGCGTTATTTCTGATCTTTTGATTTTTTCAAATAGTACCCGCAGGTTTCGCGGACCATCAACTTTGTGGGAAAGAATCGGTGGGCGTATTCCAACGGCTTCTTCTCGATCTGGTTCCACAACATCCGGGCGGCCTCATACCCCATCTGATAAACGGGCTGGTGGACCGAGGTCAACCCTGAGTTTCGCGCGCTATCGTCAAAGCCGCACACTGCCACGTCCTCCGGGACTCTCAGGCCCTGAAGACTCAACTCCTTCATAGCCCCCAAAGCCATCACGTCATCAGCTCCGATGATCGCGGTCGGCGGGTGTTTCGTCTTCCAAAAAGCGTCAACGGCGTCCGCGCCGGACTTTTCCAACCAATTCCCGAAATGCACTAGGTCTTCGTGGAATTGAATGCCGCGTTTCTTCATGATGTATTTGAAAGCGTTGAACCGATCCAAAGCGTTTTTGGAGAATTGGATATCGCCGGAGATATAACCGATCCGATGGTGATCAAACGCGATCAAATGATCCACCAACTCCATGATCCCCTGCGTGTTCAAACAATCCACGAAACAAACATGGGGGTCGTTGACCTGATAATTGACCAGGACATAGGGCAGAGAACCTTCTTTCAAGTCCTGATAGAACCTTGATTCCACAGGCGGGGCGATAGCCAAGATGCCGTCGATCAATCCCGAATTCACGAAGTTGGCGTAGATCCCCTCGTTTTGGATCTCGCGGCTGAAGGTGTTCATGAGGATGTTGTACTTCTTTTCCCCGATGAAGCTGATGATCCCGTCCAGAACACTGGTCAAATAGGGATCGCTCAAGGAGGGCTTCTCATACCAAAAGAAAACAACACCGATGTTGTAGGTTTTGCCGGTCTTCAAGCTCCGGGCCATCGTGTTGGGATAGTAGCCCAATTCTTTAAGGATCTTTGAGATGCGCTGCTGGGTTTTCGCGCCAACTTTGTGGATGTCTTTTTGATTTACGACTCGGGAAACCGTCGCGACGGAAACCCCGGCTTTCAAAGCGACATCTTTGATCGTGATGGCCATTTATCTTTACCCGCCTGTCAAGGGACAACTCTCCCTTGTTATTTTTTCGCAGATTCGCTTAAAAGGGTGACCTTCAGCATTTTATCACCCTGGCGTAGTTTCATAAC
>CAYXYA010000178.1:0-4904 GCA_964469185.1 uncultured bacterium
AGTGCCGGTGGACGCGCACACTTTAGTCCTTGGTGAATTGGGATTGGCGGGAGAGGTCCGAGCGGTGTCACAAGTCGGCGCCAGGCTCACTGAGGCGGCCCGGCTTGGATTCAAGCAGGCGATCATTCCACATGGCAATCTGAAAGCCGTCTCGCTTTTGCCCGATTCGCCGATGGAAGTTTTGGGTGTGAAGACCCTTTCGGAAGCCATTGGTATCCTCGTGCCGCGCTGAATGGTTTGCCGGTGAAAAGGGTTGATGTAAATGGCTGAAATGAGATCGCTTTGAAGGGTTTTCTGGAAACCCTTTGGACCTTTTGTTAAACTTACCCCCCTTATGAAAACACGCAAACGTAATTCCAAAAAGACATCATGGGCCGCTTTATTCGTGGCGGCGGGGCGATCCAAGCGGCTCCAAAGCCGGGTGGCCAAGCCTTTTGTTCTTTTGGATAAGAAGCGGACCTTATTGGAGGCGGGGCTGGAAGCTTTTAAAAAGGTTCCGGGGCTCGCTTATACCGTCGTGGTCACGCGCAAGAATTATATGGGTCGCGCTGTGGGATCGCTGAATCGGCTGAATTTATCCGGTATCGTGACCTTGGGCGGCGAACAAAGGGAAGATTCGGTGTTGTTGGGGCTCAAAGTCATTCCTCCTGGCGTAAAATATGTCCTGATCCATGACGCGGCCAGACCCTTGGTGTCGCCTCGAGTGATCGAGCGGGTTTTAAAGGCGGCGATGCAGTCGGGCGCGGCTATCCCGGTGGTGCCTGTGAAAGATACTCTGAAGGTGGTTTGGAATAACAAGGTGGTGAAGACCCTGGACCGGTCCAGTCTTCGGGCGGTTCAAACCCCGCAGGGATTCTTGGTCGTATCTATAAAAAAGGCTTTCAAGAAGATGGCCAAAAGGGCATCGGGATTGACCGATGACGCCGCGGTGGCTGAGGCGGCGGGGATAAGGGTTCGGGTCGTCGATGGAGATGGATTGAACTTCAAGGTCACGACGCAGGAAGATCTGCGATACGCCCGTGAATTAGCGGCGAAAAAGCGCTGAGGAGAGAACTTTGGATTTTCGAGTGGGTACCGGTTTTGACGCGCACAAGTTAGTGGCAGGCCGTCCGTTGATCTTAGGCGGGATCACGGTCCCGCACGAGAGCGGGCTTTTAGGCCATTCGGACGCCGATGCCCTGGCCCATGCCATCAGTGACGCCATTTTGGGCGCGGCGGCTTTAGGCGACATAGGAAAGTATTTTCCGGATACAGACGCCCAGTGGAAGGGTGCCGATAGCCTGAAGATGCTCAAAGAATGCGCGCGTTTGGCCAAGGAAAAGGGCTGGACCGTGGGGAACGTGGATTCGACCATCATCTGTCAAAAACCGAAGCTATCTTCTTATATAGAGCCGATGAAACAAAAGATCGCGGAGGCTTTAGAAATTTCCGCGGATAGAGTCAGCGTGAAAGCGAAGACGACCGAGGAAATGGGTTTTGAGGGCCGGCAAGAGGGACTTTCCACCCAGGCTATCGTACTACTTACAAAAAGTTAGAAGTGAGTAGTTAGGAATGAGGAGTTTTAACTCCTAACTTCTAACTCCCAATTCCTAACTGAACAAAAACTATTGAGGTGTTTGAAATGGCAGATACAGTTCGCGTCCGTTTTGCTCCTAGTCCAACCGGCGATCTGCATTTGGGCAACGTGAGAACGGCCCTTTATAACTGGTTGTACGCCCGCCACATGCGGGGTGTTTTTATCCTGCGAGTGGAAGATACTGATAAAGAACGCTCGACTGAGGCGCATTGCGAAAACCTATTGGACATCATGAAGTGGCTGGGTCTGGATTGGGACGAGGGGCCGCGCGTCGGCGGACCTTACGCGCCCTATAAACAATCTGAACGGACTTCTATATATGAGGAGCATCTGGATAGGCTCAAGGCCAAAAATCTCGTATATCCCTGCTATTGCAGCGAGGAAGAGTTGGACCTGGAGCGCAAACGCCAATTGGGCAGGGGCCACATGCCTAAATACGGCGGCAAATGTAAAAAGTTGACAAAAGAGGAGATCAAAAAGCTCGACGCCGAGGGCAAGACTTCCGTGCTGCGCTTCATTGTTCCTCCGGGCGAGGTCGTGGTTCAGGATGAAGTTCGCGGCGAGGTGATATTCCCGGATGACCAGATCGGCGATTTTGTGCTGACCCGTTCGGATAAGAGCCCCACCTACAATTTCACGGTCGTGGTGGACGACGCCCTGATGAAAGTCACCCACGTGATCCGCGGGGAAGACCATTTGTCCAATACGCCCAAACAGATCCTGATCTATCAAGCCCTGGGCTACTCGCTCCCTAAGTTCGCGCATCTCTCCATCATCAAAGGGCCGGATGGCCAAAAGCTTTCTAAACGGCATGGCGAAACCAGTGTGGAAAGCTATAAGGCGAAGGGTTATTTGGCGGAGGCCTTTTTGAATTATCTTGCCCTGCTGGGTTGGGCGCCTAAGAGCGGGGAGATATTGTCTCTCAATCAAATGGCTAATGAGTTCGATCTGACACACGTGGGAAAAAGTGGGGCGATCTTTGACCCGGTGAAATTACATTGGATGGGCATGCAATACATCGCCAAGATGCCCCTAGTGGACCTGACCCGGGCGCTTTTGCCCTTCTTGACCGACGCCCAGTATTTCACGAAGGTACAGGCTCGCAGTAAGTTCGATTGGCTGACCGGAGTGGTCGATACGGTGCGGACCAGCTTGGGGTGTTTTTCTGAAGTGGTGAAAGAGACCTTTTATTTCTTTTCGGACGAGCTGAGCTTTGAGCATTCGCAAACCGAGGAAATGAAAGGCCAAAAAGCTTTGCTGGAAAGCTATCAAAAAGCTTTCGAGGCCATTTCTGACTTTACCGGCGAGAATTTCATGAACGCTGTGAAAGAAGTTGGAAAACAGACGGGCCTGAAGGGCAAGGCGTTGTATCATCCTTTGAGGCTGGCTTTGACGGGGCGGGAAGACGGGCCCGAGTTGGTGAAGGTGGCCCCGCTTCTGGGTAAAGACAAGGTGATCGAGCGTATTTCGATCTGGACGACGGGTGAAGTTCAATAAAAGATCAGCGAGTTAAAATGTTCAAATACATTCAATCTATATTAGACAGAGATCCCGCCGCGAAGTGGTGGGAGCTTCCGCTTTATCCCAGCGTTTACGCCCTATTGCTGCACCGACTCGCTCACTTTTTATGGTGGTTGTGGATCCCGTTTTTTCCCCGGATGGTTTCGCAGATCTCCCGTTCTCTCACGGGCATTGAGATCCACCCTGGCGCCCAGATCGGCAAGTGCTTCTTTATCGACCACGGCATGGGGACGGTCATCGGCGAGACTTGCGAGATCGGCGATTATGTCACCTTGTTCCAAGGCGTGACTTTGGGCGGGACGGGTAAAGAAAAAGGGAAGCGTCATCCGACTCTAAGGGACCACGTGGTGGTCGCCGCGGGAGCCAAGGTGCTGGGTAATATCGAATTGGGTGAATATTCCAAGGTCGGCGCTAACGCGGTGGTAGTCACGAATGTGCCGCCTCATTCAACGGTAGTCGGTGTGCCGGGTCGTGTGGTGACGTTGCGCGGTCAAAAGTTGAAGGGTCACGAACTGGATCACAGCAATCTTCCAGACCCTCTCTTGCGCCGTTTGGAACACCTGGAGCGGGATCTGGCTCGTCACGCGGGGTCCTATGCGCCGCGTTCCAAGAAGAAGCCCAAGTGATTTTCGGCAAATACTCCGAGGTTTTGAATGCTTAAAGTCACCAACACGCTTTCCGGCAAAAAAGAAGAATTCAAACCCCTCAACGATAAACAGATCAAGATGTACGTTTGCGGTCCCACCGTTTACGGCGACATCCATATCGGCAACGCCCGTTCGGCGGTGAATTTCGACACCATCCGCAAATACTTGGTCCATTCCGGTTATCAAATGAAATACGTCATGAACATCACGGACATCGACGACAAGATCATCAAGAAATCCATCGAAGAGAAAAAAGATTTTCATGAGGTCGCCGAGACCTATACCAAGGCCTATTTCAAGGTCATGGATAAGTTGGGCGTCCAAAAGCCGGATGTCCAACCCAAGGCGACCGATTCCATCACGGAAATGATCCAATTGATCGAGGGGTTGGTGGCGACGGGACACGCTTACGTGGCGGGCGGGGACGTGTTTTTTGATTCCACCGCATTCAAGACCTATGGAAAACTCTCCGGTAAGAATCTGGAGGAACTCATCGAGGGAGCCCGCGTCGAGAAAAATGACAACAAAAAGAAACCGACGGATTTCGTTCTCTGGAAATCCGCCAAGCCCGACGAACCCTCCTGGGAATCACCCTGGGGTAAAGGGAGACCGGGATGGCATATCGAGTGCTCGGCAATGGTCCGCAAACACCTGGGTGATTCCATTGATATCCATGGCGGCGGGATCGACTTGATCTTCCCTCATCACGAGAATGAGATCGCGCAGTGCGAGGCTTTCACTCAAAAACCTTACGTGAAATACTGGCTCCATAACGGCTTTATCGAGATCTCGGGACAGAAGATGAGCAAGTCCCTGGGGAATATCTGGAAAGCTAAAGAGGCCCTGAATGATTTTAGACCGGAGGTCTTGAGGTACTTTTTCCTGAGCGCCCACTACCGCAGCGGTCTTAATTATGACCGCGACATTTTGGAAGCCAACCGCCGCGGTTGGGAAGAATTCAACCAGACCTTTCAACGGATCGAGGAAGCTTTGGCCGGCCCGGACGGCACAGCGCCGATGGACTTGCTGGAACTGCGGCTGGCTATCGACGAGGTTGACGGGAAGTTCAAAGAGGCTATGGATGACGACTTTAATACCCCCAAAGCCATGGCAGCGCTTTTTGACCTGGCACGGGAAGTCCGCCGGGTGTTGAGCCAGTC
>CAYXYA010000179.1:0-4876 GCA_964469185.1 uncultured bacterium
TGTCACAGGTGGGGCAGGATAGGAGCCGGTAGTGCATGTTCTCCGGGAATTTGCGGGAGGCGAAGGCAAAAGCATCCAAAGCGGCGGGATCGAAGTTTTCCTCGACATGTACCTGGGACTCGTCCTTCGAGGAGCAAATGGGGCACGCGCGCCGGACCATCGTCACTTTTTTCATGGGTTTGGCCTATCAGCGATCCTCAAGGACGGACCGGACCTCGCCGTTCTTGATGATGCTCCGTCGAACGAAGTGCGGGCGTTGCTTCACTTCCTCGAAGATCTTCGCGATGTATTCGCCCAGGATGGCCAGAGCGAAAAGGTTGATGGATCCGAAGAAGAGGATGGCCAGGAGGAGGGTAGTCGTCCCCTTCGGGGCGATGTCCGGGAAGAGGAGGCGCAGGGTCACCTGCACGGCGGCCAGGAAGACGCTGAAGAGGAAAAGCAGGGTGCCTGAGAAGCTCAGGATCGAGAGGGGGGTATAGCTGTAGGAAAGGATGCCCTTCTTGGCCCAGTCGATGTTCTTGAACAAATTATTGGTGGTCTTTCCGAAGAGGCGGGCGGGCCTGACGTAATCCACCCCAACCTGCTTGAAGCCGACGTAGGCCCTCACGCCCCGCAGGAAGAAATCCCTTTCGGGGAATTGGAGGATGGCCTTCACCACCCGCCGGTCAATGAGCGAGAAATCCCCGGCGTGATGGGGAATGGCCAAGTAAGAGAAGTAATCGAAGACGATGTAAAAAAGTTTGTAGGCGATTTGCATATAAAAGGGGGCCTCGCGTTTGACGCGTCGGCCAAAGACCACGTCGTAACCTTCCCGCCACTTCTCAACGAAGCTCTCGATGAGCTCGGGTGGGTCCTGAAGGTCGCCATCCAGAAGAACGTAGCCGTTCTTGGTGGCGATCTCAAGTCCGCTGCGGAAGGCGGCCTGGGAGCCGAAGTTACGGGAATGCGAGATGCCCAGCACCCGGCGGTCCTTGCGGGAGAGATCGGAAATGACCTGTTCGCTGTCGTCGGGGCTGTTGTCGTTGACGAAGACGATCTCGTAATCGACCTTGAGCTTGTCAAAGGTGGCCTTGAGGCGCTCGTACATGATGGGGATGGCCTGGCCGTCCTTATAGCAGGCCACGATGGCCGAGAGGCTGTGCTTGGAGTCCAACTCGAACCGTTTGGAGGATTTCTCATATCTCTCTTTGTCCTCCAGTTTCCGGTACCAGTCGGCGGTCGCTTGGAGTCCTTGGAGAAAAGGCGTGCGGGCCTCCCAGCCCAGCAGGGACTTCGCTTTCTTAGTATCGGCGAACCAGTCCTTTACGTCCCACTTACGGCCGGGCATGGAACTGAAGGCGGGCACCGACTTGAGCTTGAAGACCTCCCCGGCAGCTTGGGCGACATCCCGGATGGTGGTCTTTTTCCCGCTCCCGATGTTGAAGGATTCGCCGTATTGGGCGGGTTTGAGGTTGTTGGCGGCATCAAGGAAAGCCTCGCATACGTCGTCGATATAGACGAAGTCCCGCGACGTTTCCGGGTCCACGAAGTCCGGGTATTTTCCGGCCGTTCCCGCCTTGATGAGTTGAGGGATAAGGCGTGAGGAATCCTCCAGAGGTCCATAAGCGGAATAGAGTCTCAGATTGGCGCAGGGGACACCTTTCTTTTTCCCATAGTAAAGGAGAAGGTCCGAGGCCGCGGTCTTCGAGACCGCATAGTCGCTATTGGGGGCGGGAAGACTGTTCTCGGAGGGTCCCGAAGCGTTGTCCCCGTATTCCGAGGAACTCCCGGCATGGACATAGACGACGGCTTCCCGGTCCTTCAGCCGGAGCAGGAGTTTTTCGGTCAGATTGAAGTTGGTGCTGTAGATGAGGGAGCTGTCCGTCTCGAAGGAGTAGGCCCCGTAGGCCACGCAGTTGAACACGGTCTTGGGTTTGATTCTCTCCAGGAGCGCGTCAAGATTCGCGTCTACCAAGAGGTCGCTTTGGAGCACATGGGTGGGGGAGAGGTCCTCGAGGCGCCAGGCCGGTGTATGAAAAACCGTTCCGTAAACATCCGAACGGTGTTTGAGGATCATTTTCAGCAGGTTTGCCCCGATGAACCCGCTTGCCCCGAGGACCAGAATAGGGCCCTGGATCTTTTTGATCTTTTCCTCAATGGGAGTCATGGTTTTAACTCTTTCAGTATATTTTCCGCGGTCAATCCTGATTCCTTGCGGTGAAAATTCTGTGAGCCATAATAACCCGAAAGGTAGCCCTGCGCGCAATGATGGCTGAATTTACGGGGCGCCTCGCCGTTCAAAAGAAGGATCCGGCTCAACATTTCGCCCACACTGCCGTGCGCTACGTGCTCCTCGACGACCACCAGATGCTCGGACCGCTTCAAGTCGCTTTTAAATTCCCCTGGAATGCTTCCTTGATCGATGGGTAGTTCGGTCAAAACCCAGACGCTGGGACGTTTTTTCTCCGCCAAGTCTTTTAGCGTATTCAAAATGCCGCCGGCCAATGGACCGACGATCAACAATGTCGGACCCTGTCCGCTCAGGACCTTGCGCCAAGGAGCGTAAGGCTTCAGCTCGAGGTCTTTTGGTTTTTCGTCGCGACCCAAGCGTAAATAAGACGGATGGTTCAGCAGCAATAGTTTATCCACGATGGGAGATACGTCCGAGCCGAAGGCGGGGATGAATACGCGCATATGTAATAAAGATAGGAGGATCCCATAATCCTCGATCGCGTGATGACTTGCGCCCATGACCCCATAGGCGTAACCGCCCCCATTGCCCACTAATTTGACCGGCAAGTCATGGATACAGACATCATTGCGAATTTGCTCGAGCGGACGGGCGTAAATAAAAGGGGCGATGCTATAAGCCCAGGGCGAAAGTCCCTGACTGGCGAGCCCCGCCGCTACCGAGATCATGTTCTGTTCCGCGATACCGGCGTTGATGAAACGTCCGCCCGCGGCTTTTTGCAAAGGCTCGAGAGCCATGTAGCCCAGGTCGCCAGTTAAAAAAACGAAATCTTGGCGGGCCGCGTGTTTGACTAGGGTCTCACAAAATATGTTCCTCATGGTTCTTCCATCTCTTGAACGGCCTGCTTGTACTGGGTCTCGTTCATGGGGAGATAATGCCATTCCATTTTATGCTCCATGAACGAAACACCCTTGCCCTTGGTTGTGCGGCTGATGATGACCCGCGGTCCGGGAGTTTTTTGGTCCAAAGCTTTTTCTAGAGCTTTTAGATCGTGGCCGTCGATCTCCTCGACGGGTATCCCGAAGGAACGGAGTTTCTCGGCCAAAGACTCCATCCCGGCCACTTCTTTGGTGGTCCCGAAACCTTGGAGGCCGTTGAGATCGATGATAAGGGTCAATGAGGTCAGTTTTTGGTGAAGCGAAAAAATGAGCGCCTCCCAATTGGACCCTTCCTGCCACTCCCCATCGGAGGCCAAGCAAAAGACTCGACCTGATTCACCTTTGATCTTTTTAGCGAGAGCCAAACCCGAGGCCAAGGAGAAACCGTGGCCTAAGCTGCCGGTGGCGAAGATGATCTCCTCTATCCAACGCGGCGCGGGATGGCCGCTCAACTTGGTCGGTTCTTTATGAAAAAGCTTCAGATCCTCGTCCTTGATCTTGCCGAGGGACCAAAGAGCGATATAGAGAGCGCCGGCGGCGTGTCCCTTGGAGAGGACGAATCGATCCTCTTTTTTTAATACGTGATGGTGGAGGACCATAAGGATGTCGAGACAGGAGAGGTTGCCGCCGATATGGCCGACCCCACTCTCGAAATGCATCTGTAAAAGTCGTTTTTTGGATCTGCGAAGGAGTTGAGGGAATGATTCCAAGTTCGGTCACCTAGTGTTCATAAATAAGGATATTTCGAATAATGATACTACTTGTTCATGATTTTAACGCATTTTATGAGGCCTGAAATCCAATGACGGCGGGACTTATATATTTAAATCCCTGAACAGCTTTCTTTTTTGCCCCTTTCCTCTCCAGCCCTCATCCATCTAGGGGGTTTTGTAAGATCGTTTGTGAGGACCTCTGTTTCGCTCCACACATTCCCCGGTGGGTCCCTTACGCTCACTAGAGAAGATTCCGGCGGGCCACTTGGCTGGGGCTTTCGAGGAAAGGGGCAGGATGTTTTTTAAAGGCTTAAAGACTTTAAAACCGGGGCGATCTTAATGACTGGGTGTTTTTAAACCTAAAGCTTTTAGATCGGAGTCGACCATCAAGCGGACCAATTGAGGGAAAGAAACGGTAGGTTTCCAACCGAGTTTTTGGCAGGCTCGAGAAGCGTTTCCCCGCATCGATGGGATCTCGACGGTCCTGATGAACCGCGGGTCGGATTCGACATGTTTTTTATAATCAAGACCGACATAAGAAAAAGACTCCTCTAAAAATTCACGGATAGAATGGTTCTCGCCGGTGGCTAATAAAAAGTTATCAGGTTCTTTTTGTTGGAGCATCGACCACATACCCTCGACATAGTCCTTGGCATAGCCCCAATCCCGTTTGGATTCCAAATTGCCTAAACTGATCTTATCCTGCTTGCCGGCCATGATCTGGGCCAAGCCGGTGGTAATTTTTCGGGTGACGAAAGATCTTCCTCTGCGGGGGGACTCGTGGTTGAAAAGAATGCCACTGACAGCGTAAACCTTGCGGACGTCCCGATAGTAGGCCACCATTCCATCGGCGAAAGCTTTGGCAAAACCATAGGGGCTTTTAGGCATGACGGGGGTCTTTTCGGTTTGCGAGGCTTCGAGAGAGGAGCCGAAAATTTCCGAGCTTGAGGCTTGAAAAAAGCGGGCTTGAATGTTCGATCGGCAAATGGATTCCAATAGGTGGACCGGCCCCATACCGTTTATTTCGACGGTGTATTCGGGAGCCCCGGTCGAGA
>CAYXYA010000180.1:0-4865 GCA_964469185.1 uncultured bacterium
GACC
The DNA here is from genome assembly GCA_964469185.1 of uncultured bacterium. Taxonomy (GTDB): domain Bacteria; phylum Oederibacteriota; class Muellerivitia; order Muellerivitales; family Muellerivitaceae; genus CAYXYA01. Next base: position 5 of record CAYXYA010000180.1, read on the forward strand.
GGCGTATCGCGCAAGTCGTGGAGAAGTCGGGAGCCAGGGCTGTCATGACACCCTCGTCCCTGAAGTCCGGGACGGACCGCATCGCTTACGCGGTGAAAGGCAAGAAGGTCGATATCGTCGTGAACATTCAGGGCGATGAGCCCGTCATGTTCCCGGCGGCTATTGACGCGGCGGTGGAAGTGCTTCAAAAAGACCGGCGGGTCCTGATGTCCACGGTCGTCATTCCCCTGCAAGATAAGAGGGAATGGCTGGACCCGAATGTGGTGAAGGCGGTGTTGGGAGCGAAGGGGGATGTGTTATATTTTTCGAGGGCGCCCATTCCTTTTCCTCGAGATGGCGGCATGCCGAAAGCCTATAAGCATATGGGTCTCTATGGTTACCGTCCCTCCTGGCTTCACCGCATGGCGGCCTTGAAACCGACGCCCTTGGAATTGACCGAGAAGTTAGAGCAGCTGCGGGCGATGGAAAATGGTGTCGTTATCCGAGCCGCCATCCGCAAGGTGGAATCGATCGCGGTGGATGTCCCGGCGGACGTAAGAAAAGTCGAGCGATATTTAAAAAACAAACGTCGTTAACCACAGAGAACTCAGAGTTCTCAGGGACGGACGAAAATTAAATTTTGATTTAGACATAGATTTACTCTGAGTACCCTGAGTACTCTGTGGTGAAAAATTTTTTTGGAGGGTGTTTGTGACGAAATACATTTTTGTGACGGGCGGCGTGGTTTCATCCCTGGGCAAGGGTATCGCCTCGGCCTCGATGGGAAGACTATTGGAGAGCCGCGGCTTGAAAGTGACCATCGCCAAATTCGATCCCTATTTGAATGTGGACCCCGGCACCATGAGTCCCTATCAGCACGGCGAGGTGTTCGTGCTGGATGACGGCGCGGAAACCGATCTGGACTTAGGCCATTACGAGCGTTTTTTGACCGCCAAACTCAGCCGAAGCAACAACGTGACCAGCGGAAAGATCTATAACCGGGTCATCACCAAAGAACGCCATGGCGATTACTTGGGTAAGACCGTGCAGGTCGTTCCCCATATTACCAACGAGATCCGCGAATCCATCTTGAAGATCTCCCAGGAACAGAAAGTGGATGTCTGTATCGTGGAAGTCGGCGGGACCATCGGGGATATCGAGAGCCTGCCCTTCTTGGAAGCCATTCGGCAGTTCAAATTCGACGTGGGTGTCGAGAATGTCGCGAATGTGCATGTCACCCTGGTCCCTTATATAGAGGCGTCAGGCGAACTGAAAAGCAAACCCACCCAAAAAACGGTCGCGGAACTACGCGGCATCGGTATCCAGCCGGATGTTATTTTATGCCGTTCTGAAAAACCTCTGTCTGAGGATATCAAATCGAAAATATCACTTTTTTGTAACGTCGCGCCGCAGGCTGTTTTTGAGGCGCTGGATGCGGCCTCGATCTATGAGGTTCCCTTGTTGCTGCATCAACAAGGTCTGGATGATTTCCTCGTGAAGCGGCTTCACTTAAGGAAGACCGGCAAAGCGAATGTCAAAGAATGGTCCCGTTTCGTTTGTCAGGTCTATCACCCGAAAAAAGAGGTGGAGATCGCCATCGCGGGAAAATATGTGGAACTGCACGACGCTTACAAATCCATCATCGAGTCATTTATCCACGCGGGAGTGGCTAACGGCACGAAGGTAAAATTGCGCTGGGTGGATTCGGAAGATGTGGAGAAACACGGTCCCGCGTCGCTCCTCAAAGGTGTCTCGGGAGTGCTGGTACCTGGCGGCTTCGGTGATAGGGGTATCGAGGGGAAGATCCAGGTCATCCGTTACGCCCGTGAAAAGAAGATCCCGTTCTTCGGGATATGCCTTGGGATGCAATGCGCGGTCATCGAGTTCGCCCGCCATATGATGGGTTTGAAGAAGGCCAATAGCGGAGAGTTCAATCCGCAAACACCCGACGAGGTCATTTCCATGATGGCCGATCAGCTGAAGATCCAGGGCATGGGAGGGACCATGCGTCTTGGCTCATATCCGTGCAAAGTCGAAAAAGGGTCCAAGGCTTATCAGGCTTATAAACAGACCCTGATCCACGAAAGACACCGCCATCGTTACGAGTTCAACAATGTTTACCGCGATCAAGCCAGGGTCAAGGGAATGAAGCTCTCGGGGCTGTCACCCGACGGCAATCTGGTGGAAATGATCGAGCTTTCCAATCACCCCTGGTTCGTCGGGGTACAATTCCATCCCGAGCTCAAGAGCCGGCCTTTGGCTCCGCACCCGCTGTTCCGTGAGTTCGTGAAGGCGTCCGTGAAGTATCATCATAAGAAGATCAAACATAGCTGATCGTCTGGGGGTTACCGTGGTCGATGTCACTCAGCTGGGTAAGAATGGAAAATTTTTCGTCATCGCGGGCCCCTGCGTCATCGAGGGTACGGATTTTCTGCTCAAGACGGCGAAAACCATCAAGTCCATCACGGACGCGCTGGGTGTTCCGCTGGTGTTCAAGTCCTCTTATGACAAGGCTAACCGTACTTCCGGCGACAGTTTCCGCGGTCCCGGCCTGAAAAAAGGCTTGGCCGCCCTCGCCCTGGTGAAGAAAAAACTCGGCATTCCTGTTTTGACCGACGTTCATGAGATCCACGAGGTCAAGGTTGCCGCCAAGGTCGCCGACGTCCTTCAAATTCCCGCTTTCCTTTCCCGTCAGACCAACCTGCTCCTCGCCGCTGCTAAATACGGCAAGGTGGTGAACGTGAAGAAAGCGCAATTCATGGCGCCTTCAGAAATGGCGAATGTGGCCGCCAAGGTTTTCAGCGCTGGCAAGCGGAACATCTGGCTCACCGAACGGGGAACCGTTTTCGGTTACAACAATCTAGTGGTGGATTTTCGGGGCATCTCTGAGATGAAAAAAATGGGTTGTCCGGTCATTTTTGACGGCACTCACAGCGTTCAACAGCCGGCGGCCAAAGGAACTTCCAGCGGAGGGACCAGGGAACATGTGCCCGATCTCGTTCGCGCGGCGGTAGCGGTGGGGGTGGACGGTTTATTCACCGAGGTGCATCCCGATCCCAAGAACGCCAAGTCGGACGCCTCCACGCAGATCACCTTCGAGACGTTCCGGCAGATCCTCAAGGAAAGCCTCGCTATCCGTCGGGCGCTCAGAAAATAAATTGTCCAAAACTCTAGAGGTTTTATGACTTATCAGATCTATACCGATGGCGCTTGTCGCGGGAACCCAGGCCCTTCGGGTATCGGCGCGGTCATCCTCAATGACAAAGGCAAGGTCCTTCACGAGATCTCCAAATTCATCGGCACGACCACCAACAACGTGGCAGAGTACGAGGCGCTATTAGAAGCTCTGGATTATTGCGTGAAAAAGAAATTGTCGCCCGTGGAGATACTGGCCGACAGTCAATTGATGATCCGCCAATTGTCCGGGCAATATAAAGTGAAGCATCCCAACATGATCCCGCTCCATCAAAAGGCCAAAGAGTACATGGCGCATCTGAAGATCACCGGGTTCACCCACGTGCTTCGTGAGTTCAACAAACGGGCCGACGAACTGGCCAATCAGGGTATCGACGACCACTTCTCTAAATAATTGGTTCCGCTGATAAAGGGCCCATTCGCGGGCTTTCTCCCTCTAGATTTCACTCCTTTTTCCTTCTATCATGCTTTTTGGAAGCAGGTCGTGATCGCGGTCGGGCCCTTTTGGGGTCGCGGCCGAGGAAAGTCCGAACTCCGCAGGACAGGATGCTGGGTAACGCCCAGTCGCTCGAAAGAGTGAAGGAAAGTGCCACAGAGAATATACCGCCTCTCGCAAGAGGGGTAAGGGTGAAAAGGTGGGGTAAGAGCCCACCGCGTCTTACGCGAGTAAGGCGGCACGGCAAACCCCATCCGGAGCAAGATCAAATAGGTGAACTTCGAAGCTGTCCGCTTCATTTTTTCCCGTCAAAAGGAAAAAAGGTTCACGGGTAAGATCGCTTGTGACGGAGCCGGTAACGGTCTTCGCGAGAGAAATGATCACAGACACAAAATTCGGCTTAGGACCCGCTTCCTCATACACACCAGAGAGCCGCTCGAAAGAGCGGCTTTTTGCTTTTGGTCGTAGCTTTCAATAAACGAACCACTGAGTTTTAGGAGCTTTCCGTGCAAAAGATATCCGTCAAGGGCGGCAAGGTCCTCAAAGGCACGGTGGATATCAGCGGCTCCAAGAATGCCACTCTTCCCGTGATGGTCGCCGCGCTTCTGGGCGGATCACCCTCCACTATCCGCAACGTTCCTTACTTAAATGACATCAAGACCATGACCGAGGTCTTGCGTAAACTCGGCGCGAAAGCCGTTCTGGACGACCATTGCCTCAAGATCGATCCCGCCGGGTTCGATCAATTCGAAGCGCCCTACGAGCTGGTCAAGACCATGAGAGCTTCCATCTATTCCCTGGGCGCTTCTCTGGCCCGTTTGGGTGAGGCGAAGGTGTCCCTGCCGGGCGGCTGCGCCATCGGTGCTCGGCCCATCGACCTCCACTTAAAAGGCGTCGAGCAGCTCGGCGCGAAAGTCACCATCGAACACGGGTACGTCCACGCGAAAGCTACCAAGTTAAAAGGCGCGACCATCTATTTGGCTGGACCCCATGGGCCCAGTCTGGGCGCGACCGTGAATGTGGTGTTGGCCGCGACTGCCGCCGAGGGCACGACGATCATTGAATCCGCTTCCATTGAGCCGGAAGTGGGGGACATGGTGAATTTCCTCAATGCCATGGGCGCCCAGATCGAGGGCGTCGGGACTTCTCGATTGGTCATTCAGGGTAAGAAGCCTCTTAAAGGAGTTGAGTACTCCGTCATCCCCGATCGGGTGGAAGCGGGAACCTTCATGGTGGCCGCGGCCATGACCA
>CAYXYA010000181.1:0-4864 GCA_964469185.1 uncultured bacterium
GACCACATCGAGCATGTTGTAGATCCCCTTCTCGCAAGCTTCACAGCGGTCCAGGTCCTCGATCATGATCTCATTCAAGTGGTAGAGCGTGCCGGGGATGAAATGGTCCGCGTCCGGAAGAAGGTTTACGACGGGACCTCTGCGCTCCGTTGAATGACCCATGAAAGCCAGGCGGTAGCCTTTCAAATAAGCGCGGGTAACGGGCTTGTTGCCCATGATGCGCCTCTCCATTTGGGCCCTCAGAAGACTGGAGCCGTATGCGAAATAAAGGGGCATTACTTTTTAAACCCGGGATGATTACCCTTCGGCCCCAGAAGGTCCGACGTGCTGGAAACTTGGCTTTCAATGGTCACATGTACCGGAGCGCCCTCCTGGCAGATCCGCAAAATGGCCACGCGGGCAGGCCCCTTGTTTCCCACGCCTAAAACGACCTGATCCCCCTCGCGGTTCAAGATCATCGTTTTTTCAAAATAGGTTTCCGGCACAGAGGCGAAGGGCTGGTCGGACTGACCGATATAAGCGGAGATACGAGCTTGAGCGTTTTCCCGGCGGTTGGCCCCGGTAAGGTAAACCTTCCAGAACCATCTTTCAGGGACCTTCATACTGAAAAAACGGCACTCGTTGGCCGCCATGATCAGGTCATAACGTTTGAATGGGTCAAGCGGCGAGGGATTGGACTGCGAACCTACCGGGCCCGAGCGCAGTTCGATATCCGGCGAGTCGTCGATGCCCATGTCGCGAGCGACCTCGGCACAGGAAGAAAGCATTAAGAGTAGCGCCAGACATACCAAAATACCGATCACACCTACTTTTGAATCTTTATTTTCAGTTGTGCGCATCTTTTTTAGCCTTTTCGAACCATTTCTTGGCCTGCTCAGCATCACGATCAACTCCACATCCACTTTGATAAAGCAATCCAATGTTCTTCTCGGCATCCTGGTTGTTTTGGTCGGCAGATTTTCGAAACCATTTCAAAGCCTCTTTGCAATCCTTTTGAACACCCCAACCGTTCAAGTAAAGCTCACCAATATTATTCTGGGCATAAGGTTCGTTTGAAACGTTAGCTTTCAAATACCATTTCATCGCTTCCTCATAGTTCGCTTGCACGCCCATGCCTTTTTCATAGAACCAACCTATGTTGTTGGCGGCACTGGGGCTTCCGAGATTCGCAGCTTTTACATACCATTTCATAGCTTCTTGATAATCCCGGGACGTCCCTTTTCCGGTTTCAAACATCCACCCCAGAGAACTTTGAGCGCTAACGTCTCCCTGCTCCGCTGCTTTCCGATACCACTTGATCGCTTCTTGATAATTTTGTTGAGTTCCTAATCCATCCCGAAAAAGGTAAGCAAGGCAGTTTTGTGCATCTGCAAAACCTTTTTCGGCCGCTATGGAGTACCATTTGAACGCTTGCACGTAATCCTTAGGAACTCCCGAACCATTCATATAAAACCAGCCTAAGGAACTCGCTGCGTCGTTATTCCCTCTTCCCGCCGCCTTTAAGTACCATTTGGCCGCCTCTTCATCATTCTTAGGAACCCCCCAACCACTCTCATAGAAATAGCCCACATTCTTTTGAGCTTGTGAATTGCCTTGGTCGGCAGCCTTTTGATGCCATTTCAGAGCCTGAACATAATCTTTTGGAACACCCCAACCATTCTGATACAACCATCCGATATTGCGTTCAGCCAGTTCATTTCCTTGGTCAGCGGCTTTTAAATACCACTTCATTGCCTCTTGATAATTTCGAGGGACTCCAAGTCCATCCCTATAATAAACACCGAGATTATTTTCCCCGTAGGATTCCCCGTGCGCTGCAGCTTTTTGATACCACTTGGCGGCTTCTTGATAATCTTTAGGAACTCCATGTCCCTCTTCATAAAGTAAACCTATAAAAGTCTCCGCATTTTCGCTTCCCTGAACCGCGGCTTTTTGGAACCACTTCATCGCCTCCTGATAATTTTGGGAGACCCCGCCGCGCCCATCCCTGTAAAATATGCCCAGATTGGTTTCTCCATATTCATCCTCGCGAACGGCCGCTTTTTCGTACCATTCCATGGCTTTCCGTTCATCTTTGCGAACGCCATATCCGTTTGCATAAAGCCAGCCGATTTTAGCATCAGCCCTTCCGCTTCCATGATCCGCCGCCTTTTGATACCACTCTATGGCTTTTTTGGAGTTCTGTTTGACGCCTTTACCCCAGTTATAAAAATAACCAATTCTAACTTCCGCGAAAGATTCGCCGTGAACAGCGGCATATTGATACCATTTAAACGCTTCCCCATAATCGCGCGGGATCCCTAAACCCTTTTCATAATACATCCCGATGAAACTTTCGGCTCGAGCGCTTCCTTGGTCTGCGGCTTTTCGGAACCATTTCATCGCCTCTTCAAATTTTCGTGAGTCGCCCGGTTCTATCGTGTAAAGGACGCCAAGTATCAACTCCGCTTTCATATCACCTCGCTTGGCCACTTCTTGAAACTCATCAATGGCCTGCTGGAAACCTTTCGGGACTCCGAGTTCTGGCATTGATAAAGTGGCGAGGATTTTTTCAGATTTAAAATCACTTTCATCAGAGGGTTTCAAAATTTTGTTTGAAACCTTGTCGGAGATTTCTTCTGTGGTCGATTCTTTTTGAAAAAGATCACCGATAGTCGTCGGATTTAGGAACTTTTCTTGATCATCGGAAGCCTCAAAGGTTGTATTTCCCGCCCGACAGGGAGAAGGGTTAGACAGCCATTCTCCGCCGCTAAAAAGAAACACAACAAGACAAACGATTAAACTTCGTTTTAAATTTTTAATATTTTTAATCATCAGACTTTTCTCGAAAAATATGAATGAGGAATAAGAGGTTAAAGCTTTTCTAAATTAGCCAAAGGAAAATAATGCCTCAGTATCTCATTGCAGGTCTTGCCCGCCTGGGCCAAACCATAAGCTCCCACTTGGCAAAGACCCACTCCGTGTCCCCACCCGCCCCCATAAATAATAAACTCTTCGGGTCGGCCTTGCAGGTTAAATTGGGGCTCTATCCATATCAGGTTGCTGCGAATTCCTCCCAAAAAACTGCGGATCAGGTCCCCTTTGTATTCCTTGTTTCCCTTGTCCCCTTCAACTAATAGACGGTCCGCCCATCCCGCGCTGGAACGGTGCAAAACCACCAGCCGCCGGACCTTCCCGATGGTCCCCGCTTTTTTCCCGATGCTCTCTTCCGTCACCACCCAGGCCCAGCGGTAATTCCGGTAACCCCTTAAATCCGGAGTGCGGCAGTAGGCAGGCGGGTCCTCAAGGATCCACCGTTCCAAACGATAAGGTGACAGTGGAAATTCAATGTCCGGGTTATCCTTGGATCCAAAATCTTCGACACCGACCCCTGGCGCGTTCCCTCCCCAAGCCTCCTCGTAATCCTGCGTGTGACCGCCGCACTGGGCGGAGTAAGCCACCGGCGCGATCTTTCCCCGATGCCTTAAAACCATTCCCGCCGTTTCATTGACCGCCAGGTTGGTCCGTTTCGTCTCAGCCCGCAAACCTTCGTACTCCTGACAATGCACGTTATCGCAAACATCAAACCCATCGTCGGTATGGCGGGCCAACTTCGAAAAAACGTAAGTGCGCACCACGATGGCCTGGGCTTTCAAGGACTCCATGGGCCAATTAGAAAGCATCTCGGAGGGCAGGACCCCCGCCGTATAAGCCTCGAGTGAGACCCGGTTGATCACGTTAAAACCCACTTTCTTCTTGGGGGATATCTCGATCAGATCCCGGTAAGCGCGGTCCTCTTCCTTGGCGAAAAAGTAACCTTTATTTGAGGCGACCGAATGCAGATGAACGGGCTGTTTAGGGTCTTTCGGCACGATCCAAATACGGTCAACGAACCGAAGCAGCGTCTTGCCGCGGGCATCCTTGATCGTCCAAGCGTCTTGATGCGTGACGGATCTTTTCGGCGAAAAATAAACGACTTGGTAATCTTGGCCCGCTGGTAAAACCGCTAAAGGAGCCGGGGTCGGGAACATGCCAGGGATCGCCGGCGGATCCATCACTTGGATTTCGGACTTACATTTAAAGATCAAACCCTCAACGCCAGTCGCCACCCCCACCCGAATGGTGACGGATGACGCCGCAATAGGTCTTGCCTCCGGCGACAGCCATTCTTTCCATGCTTTTATTTTTTCCATGACACGCCGCGCCGCGGTCCGGGGAGCTTTCAGGGCTTCCTGGCGGGCCTCTTCTTTTAATGGGAGGTCGTCGGGCTCGATGTTCATCGCCTGTTCATACCGGGCCAGGGCTTCATGATGGCGCTGCTTTTGCGCCAACAGCCGGGCGATGTAGCGGTGCGCCCGCTTGAAGTTGGGGTCCAGACGGATCACTATTTGATAAGCCTTCAAAGCGGCGTCACTGTCGCCTAGTTGCCTGGACACTTCGGCTAATTGCCATTCATAAAGAGCGAAGTCGGTCTTGTGATGGGTGAGTACTAGAAGATATTTTTGGGCTTCGGCCAGGGCTTTTTCGGGAGTGGGTTGGGTCCGGATACTTTTCCAACGGGCCTGGTACAGGCAAAGGTGGGCCAAGCCCCAGAGAACGTTATCGTCATCCGGATGCCGGCCGTAGAGCCGGCGGAGGTTTTGTCCCGCGTTGGAAAATTGGCCCATTTGTTCCAAAACCAGGGCCATAGCCGTTCGGACTTTCCAATCTTCCTTCTGGGACAGGTACTTCTCATAGGCCGATACGGTTCCGGAGTAATCCCCCTGGCTTTCGCGCAAAGCCGCCAGTTCCAACCAAAGGTCCAAAGCATCGGGTTGCTGCTGGATTTGATGAAGGATCGCGCCCTCCACCTCGGCGGTTTGACCCTTGGCGAAAAGTTTACCCA
>CAYXYA010000182.1:0-4862 GCA_964469185.1 uncultured bacterium
GCCGAACCTTGATGCCGCAATAAAGATTATTTTTCCTGCAGAGGTCCTTCAGATCGCTCATGAAATTCTTCAAGTCTCCTCTGTTCCTAGTTCCCTTAGACCCATCCTCAAGTCTTCGATAATCGATCATGATCCCATTCAGGCCATCCCTAATGGCATAATCGACCAACATCTTGATATGTTGTTTTTTCAGGTCGCCGTTATGGGTCATGTGTTCGATCGCCCTCGGTTCATACTGACCCGTGACAGTGCTGAAATTATCCACCAGCAGCCAGGTGATCACGTTGTTCCTTTTGGCCGCGGCTATCGCTCTCGCCTTCAGATCGGGCGTCGCGCTATTCACCGGATGGGGCATGGCGTCGTTTTCCGAGCAGTTGTACCACTTGAAATAAACCTGATCGATCTGATCGCCGTGTTTTTCAAGACTTTCTAAAGAACCAGGGACAGAGAAATCCACCCAACCCGTTACTCCCAACTGGCCTTTTTTGGGAAAATCCTTATCCTCCGCCCGACTTATCGTCGGCCAGCCCATCATCGCCAGCGCTAGAATGATCATTATTCGTTTCATGGTCGGCTCCTTGAATTGAGACTTATTTACCCACTACCTCATTGATCATCGGTTTATCCTTAACGTTCTCGGCTATTTGAGCGATGGCATCCGCGGCGGTGTACTTCCCGCTCCAAAGCGCCTCAAAAGCGGGCGTCGCGATCCCTTGATAGATCTCCATCCAATTTTTTGCCAACGGCGGATAGACACTGTATTGCACGGCGTTCAAAAGCATCTTCTTATTCAACGGTTTTTGGCCGTCCAAAAAGGCGGGCGAATTCGCCACGCTTTTTAAAGCCGGCTGGGTCAAGCCCGTACCGGCTAGTTTCGCCTGACCTTCAGGCCCCGCGATATACCGGATGAATTCCCACGCGGCTTTTTTATTCGTGGACGTCGTCAACATCCCATAACCAGACCCGCCGCCCGGGAACCCGCGTAATCCGGTGGGGCCCTTGGGGAACATCACCACATCCCAATCGAAATTCTTGATCTCCCTGAACGACGGTGTTTTCCAGATACCCGAGACGAACATCGCGGCGGTGCCATTCATGAACAAGTCGGACATTCCCATTCCGCCCATCGCCGTCATATTGGAAGGCCCGGGCATCACTTTGTGCTTGATGATCAGATCGGTGCGGTACTGGACCGCGCTGATAAAAGTCGGGGTGTTGAACGTGTAGGCGGTCGGATTCTTGGAATCGTTGGCCCAGCGGGCCCCCGCCGAATAAGCCCAGAGTTCCAGCATCGGCCAATCTTCCGAATAACCCCAGCGGGTCGTATGGCCCGCCTCGTCCCTCTTGACCAACGCCTTCGCGTCCGCCAACAGGTCATCCCAGCTCCAATCGTCTGTCGGAAAGGGCAGTTTCGCTTCGGTAAAAGCGGTTTTGTTGTAATAGACCACTCCCATGGGCGAGGTGTCCCGCGGCAGGGCGTAAAGATGACCGTTCACCGTGAACCGGTCCAGGACCGATTCATAAACATCGGACACCGGAAAGTTGTCCGCCTTAACATAGTCATCCAGGGATTCCAAAATTCCCCGAGGATAAAGGTCCGCGATATTGTCGGTCGAGACGAAGATGACGTCCGGAGCGATCCCGCCCGCGATCTGGGTCATGAGCTTGGTGTTGTACTCGCCCCAGGGCACCCGCTGCAACTCAACTTTGATGTCGTGCGTTTTATTGAAGCTATCCACCAGATCAGCGAGGATGGCGTTTTCCTTGGGGTCTCCCCAAGAGGAGATCTTGATGGTGGTCGAGCCGAGGTGGGAACAGCCTAAACTTGTCAGGGCCAGGATCAGCGCCGCTCCCCCGCATTTCCAGAACTTCGCATTCTTGAAAAATTTCATTCCGTGACCCCTTTATGGATTTTCAGACTTTATGATCAAGGCGCTTCTATATAGTTAGACGTTTCAAACCGAGGCTAGGTTCAACAAAAGTCGAAGAAGGCCTATATCATACCCGAAACAACGCCTTTTCCAGCCACCACCCTCATGCTTTTTAAGTGTATCCCAACTTCTAAATAAGCGCTTAGCGGACAAAAAGTTACTTAGTTTGCGTGACTTTTTTGAGATAAGGCGGTTGATCGGGATTCAACCCCTTCGCCATCGCTACGGTCAAAGCCAACGTTTGGATCATCGGAGCCACCGCTATCGGATTCAGGATATCCGAACCCCCGGGCGTCAATATCGGAACCGAGGCTTTCTTCAAAACTTGCGGCACTGAACTGAACGCCACCACGAAAGCCTGGCGTTCATTAAGCTCGGCCAGCAGCTCAAGCGTTCCTTTTAAAGTAGGACCCGGAGGGGCCAACAAGATGACCGGGAAGTCCTTCCCCGCCAGTGTTTTAGGACCATGATGAAAATCGGCGGTCGAGTAGGCGTGCGCCATCACTTGAGCGCATTCCTTGAGCTTCAAAGCCGACTCCTGCGCCAAACCATAGTGAAAACCCCGGCCGACCACCACACAGCTGGAGAGATGTAAAAAACGATAGGAATAGCTCCAGATGGCTTGGGACAATTTACAGCCCTGTTCCACCAACCGCGGCAAGGCCATCAACTCGGCGCGGATCTTCCGGCCCTTGACCACCGCTTCCACCAACCCGTAGAGGGCTAAAAGTTCTGAAGTGTAAGTCTTGGTCGCCGCCACGCTCTTTTCGGGACCGCAGCTAAGATCGAGGGTGTACTGCGCCTCTTGCGCCAAACGGGACTTCTTATTGTTGGTCAGGCCGATCGTCAAAGCGCCCTGCTTGCGGGCGGATTGGACCACGTCACAGACATCCGGGCCCTGTCCGGATTGGGAAACACCGATGATCAATCCGCCGCGATAGTCGATCTTGGAGTGATAAAGTGTCGTCACGCCGGGAGCAGCCAGCGAAACGGGGATCTTCCAGTCTTTTTCGATCAAGTACCGAGCATAGGTGCAGGCGTTATCCGAGGTTCCTCTAGCCACTAGTACCACGAAGCGAGGCTTGAACTTCTGGACCGCCTGAGCGGTTTTTATCAGATCGGCCCATTGGCCGGAAACGAATCTCCGAAGGACCGACGGCGTTTCCATGATCTCTTTTTCCATCAGGGTCTTGGTGTTGGACACGATTTTTCCTTTTACTTCGTGAAAATGATTGCGGCAGAACTCGATAATTAGGTCAAGGGACAGCTCTCCCTTGTTATTTTTTTACTACTATCGGATCAATTCTAGAATCCGATTGAACTACGCGGAGTACGCGTACGGAGCTGCCACCAGGCCGTGGCGTGCATAGCACGTGCCACAGCCTGGTACACGGCCATCCCCCGGGCAAAGCCCGGGGCCAAGGTAGCCGGTGAAAGTTTATATCGAAAACCGCTGACTTTCACATTAATTTTTAGGCTTATCACGTCAAACGACAAGCCTATTCGGCTTTTTTCGCCCGGTAAGTTTGAGGCGTAGTCCCGATCCTTCGTTTGAACTGATGAATGAAATAACTGGTGGATTGAAACCCGCAATCCTGCGCGACGGAACCGATGGAAAGACGTGTTGTTTCCAGAAGCCTGCGGGCGTGGTCGCACCGAAGGCTCAACAAGTAGTTGGAGAACCCCATCCCAAAAGCCTCCTTGAAACAACGGCTGAACCGGGAAATGGAGAAACCGGTGCGGGAAGCCACTTCCTCCAACGACAAAGCCCTTTGAAAATTCTTAGAAATGTAATCTTTGGCCCGATCCAGCCTGAAATTCCTTTCACCTCTTAAAGGGGACTGGAAAAGCCCGCCGAAGAACTCCAAATGCGTACGGAACAAGCCTAACAGCTCGAGCGTAGTCGTTGCCCGGCTGTATTTCTCGGATAACTCCTTGGAGAGGGTCGAGAATTGCGCCTCGACGACCAGCGACCGGCTTTTGACACTTTCCAATAATTGAAAAAGCAATTGGAGAAGATAAACCCTTAAAACCTCGGGTTTTTCGTTGGACGCCCGCAAGGCGTCCCGGACATATTCTTCCCTCATCAACCGGATCGCCTTTTCCTCGCCCCGGCTGCAGGCCTCCACCAGTTTGGCGGACCATCCCAGGACCGTAAATTCACTTTGATTCGGTTCCGCCGAATATTGATCCTCATAGAAGACAAGGGATTTTTGGTTATGCAAAGCCAGGTGAAGAGCCAAAACCGATTCTTGGAACGCCTCCGGCAGTTCATCCACGGCGTGATTCATCCTGCTGACGCCGATGTGAATGGAGGCTTTGAACTTTTTACGGAGGAACGTCTCGATCGAAAGCGCCATATCCCTTAACTGAAGCCTGGCTTGAGCCGGACTCTTCAAGGGGTCCGGGGAAGTCAAAAAGAAAGCACCCTGTTCGTCCATTTGTCCCGAGACCGTTTCGGGCAATTGATGCACCAGTTGGAAACAATCCCACTGCATTTGGGCGGCCTCGATCATCGCCTTGATCTCGTTGGAGGCGTCATTTCCTTCGCGCCCGATCGTGACCGCTAAAACGGTGTTGGGATGGCGGGTGAGTTTGAACTCTTCCTTATCCCACGGCGCCAAGTCGGACCCATGCCACGCTCCCCATGAAAGACGATGACGTTTGACCGCGACGTAATTCCACATGCGGTTGGACATGGTTTGGGAAAGGACTTGGGTCTTGATCTTCTCGATCTGCGCCAACTTAACGGAGGTCAAGGTCTCTTCAGCCACCATTTGGGCCAAAATTTCCAATAATTTTTTAAAATCCGGGAGGGTTTCCTCCTCGACCATGGGCGTTTTAAAAAGAGTGCGGGCGTAGTTGTTGAAAACCGGATCCGACAGCGCCGGCGCTTTGCCCGCCATCGCGATATATTGCTGGGTCACCGAC
>CAYXYA010000183.1:0-4815 GCA_964469185.1 uncultured bacterium
GCCTAGGATGGCATTCGCCCTTCCCGGGCGAAATTCCACATGGACCGGCGCGAAAGTTTGTGTCGAGGCGGAAACGACACCTTTGGCCGCTTGTCCACCGGCCACTTCCAATATAAGGGACGCGGCGCGGTTCAGGGCTTGCTCGACTCCCGCTGGATCAACACCCCGCTCGAAGCGGTAAGAGGAATCGGAAGAGAGGCTCAGTTGTCGGGCGGTCTTACGGACGCTTCCTGGAAGGAAAAGAGCGGACTCCAAAAGAATGGATTGGGTGTTCTCGGTCACTTGCGAATTACTTCCGCCCATGATGCCGGCCAGGGCGACAGGTCTATCGGCGTCGGCGATCACGAGCATGTCTTCTTTCAGCTCCCGCTCGGTCTTATCCAGCAGAGGGATCTTCTCGCCTTTTTTAGCGTTACGCACATGGATCTGGGCACCATGGATCTGCGCCAGGTCGAACGCGTGAAGCGGCTGACCCGTCTCGTGCAAAACGTAATTGGTCACATCCACGATATTGTTGATGGACTTTTGCCCGATCTTTTCCAGCGCCTGTACCAAACCCTTCGGCGAAGGACCTACTTTGACGCCTTCGATGACCCGGCAGGTATAAAGTTGGCAAAGTTCTTTCGCTTGGATGTCGACTTTGATCTTGCTCGAAGCGGACGCGGCGCTTTCCGTGAGTTTGGAAGCCGGGGTCAATTTCACCGACAGGTTGAAGAGAGTGCCTACCTCACGGGCGATACCTAAATGGCTCAACAGGTCGGCGCGGTTTGGAGTGATCTCGAGCTCAAAGAGAGCGTCAGGCAAGTTCATATAGGAAATAAAGTCGGTACCCAAAGGCGCGTCGGGAGAGAGTATCAAGATGCCCTCGGCGTCTTCGGCCAATCCCAGTTCCTTGGCGGAACAGAGCATGCCGAACGATTCCACGCCGCGGATCTTCGCTTCTTTTATTTTGAAGTCATTCGGCAGATCGGCTCCGACCTTGGCCAGCGGTACCCGTTGGCCGGCAGCGATGTTCTTGGCGCCGCAAACCACCTGATAGATTTCTGTACCGTCGGTGACTTTGGTGACTGAAAGACGGTCGGCCTGGGGATGTTTCTCGACGGATAAGAGCTCGGCGACGACCACGCCCGTAATGTCATTACCCAGGTGCTTGATATGGGCGACTTCGACACCGGCTTGGATGAGCCGTTCGGCGACCGTTTCGACGGGTTCTTTGATGGCGACGTAGTTCTTGAGCCAGTTGAATGAGAGGAGCATTTAGGATCCGATGGTGTTCGTTCTGTAGCGCGACGACTGTGATAATAATACAACCAGCCCTCATTTTCATGATGATTTTTGGAGCCTTAATCCTATAAAGTGTCCGAGTTACTCATTCTTTTTGACGGAAGGTGGTGGTGAGATTGGCGTTGTTCGAATTAGACGTCAAGTCTCTGGAGCGCAAGTTCACCGAAGTGAGGGATCATCTTTGACCCCGCTCAGGTAACGCGGGACATCGAGAGACTAGAAGCGCAGACCACCCAACCAGAGTTTTGGAACGACCCCAAGGCCGCCCAGGCGGTTACCTCCCAATTGGCTCGTCTCAAAGACACTCAGGCCCTCGTGCTGGACTTTGAGAAGCAATATAACGACCTGCTCACCTATAACGAGCTCTTAAAAGAAAGTCATGACCCGGCTTTGATCCAGGAGATGGAGCAAAGTTCCAAGAAGTTCGACCTCGATTTCAGGGAGTTCGAACTCAAGCGCAATTTCACCGGCCGATACGATTTCAATAACGCTTATGTTTCCATTCATCCGGGCGCGGGCGGCACCGAGAGCCAGGATTGGGCTTCGATGCTGCTTCGTATGTATCTGCGCTGGATAGAGAACCACGGCTATGAGGTGGATACCCTCGACTACCAACCGGCGGATGACGCGGGCATCAAGTCCGTCTCGCTTTGGGTGAAGGGCCCCTGGGCTTACGGATTCCTCAAGAATGAAAAAGGGGTTCACCGTCTGGTTCGAATTTCTCCCTTCGACGCCGCCAAACGCCGCCACACTTCTTTCTCATCGGTGGATGTCATGCCCGAAGTGGAAGACGTGGAGTTCGAGGTGCGGTGGGACGACATTCAGTTCGATACCTTCCGTTCAGGTGGTAAGGGCGGGCAGAACGTCAACAAGGTGGAGACAGCGGTTCGGTTGACCCACATTCCAACGGGTCTCATCGTAGGCTGCCAAACCCAACGGTCCCAGCTTCAAAACAAAGAGCAAGCGCTCAAAATGTTGAAAGCCAAACTTTTGGTCTATTACCAGGACCTGCATGACGCGGAAATGGCGAAGGTGGCGGGTTCCAAGAAGAAGATCGAGTGGGGAAGCCAGATCCGGTCATACGTCTTTCAGCCCTATCAAATGGTGAAAGACCACCGGACGAATACCGAAGTGAGCGATATCGCCAGGATCATGGATGGGGATATTGATGAGTTCATTGAGTCGGCGCTCAAAGCGAAGTTGATGGATTAAAGATGAAGTTGATAAACTAAAGGCTCTAACCGCGAAGTACGCTAAGTTCGCAAAGTTTGAACATTATTGTTTAAACAATGAATCTTTTGCCTTACTTTGAGTACTTTGCGAACTTTGCGGTGAAAAGGGTTTGAAATGTCCGAATTGAACGAATTCATCAAAGTCCGCATTGAAAAGCTCAAGGCGCTCAAGGAAAAGGGTATCAATCCTTATCCCTCCGCGGCATTTGACCAAAGTCACCATTCCAATGAACTTCTCGAAAAATTCAGCGGTCTCACTGCGGGTGAACATAAAGAAGACGTAAAGGTTTCACTGGCGGGCCGGTTGATGACCATTCGCGATATGGGAAAGAGCCAATTCGCGCATTTGCAAGATGCTCAAGGCAAGATCCAAATCTATGTTCGCAAAGACACGATCGGCGAACCAGCTTATGACGTTTTCAAACTTTTGGATCTGGGCGACATCATCGGTGTTAAAGGCTTTCCTTTTAAGACCAAGACTGGCGAAGTCAGCGTTCACGTTCAGTCCCTGGAGGTCTTGAGCAAGTCGCTTCATCCCATGCCGGAAAAGTGGCACGGGCTGACCGACGTTGAAGCTCGTTACCGCCAACGTTATGTGGATTTGATGGTGAACGACGACGTGCGCAAAACCTTTGAGACCCGCTCCAAAGTCGTGGGAGCCATTCGCAAGTATCTCGACTCCAACAGCTTCCTTGAAGTCGAAACCCCCATGATGCATCCCATTCCCGGCGGGGCCGCGGCCAAGCCTTTTGAGACCCATCACAATGCGCTCGACATGGAGCTTTACCTGCGCATCGCCCCTGAGCTCTATTTAAAGAGACTTCTCGTGGGCGGGTTTGAGCGAGTGTATGAGATCAATCGTAACTTCCGCAATGAGGGCATCAGCATCAAGCACAACCCTGAGTTCACCATGCTCGAGGCCTATCAGGCCTATGGCAATAACGAGACGGTCATGACACTCACCGAGAATCTTTTGGCTGAAGCGGCGAAGGCCGCGGGGCAGGGAAACAAGATCAAGGTGGGCGAGGACGAGGTGGATTTCAATCCTCCTTTCAAGCGGTTGCCTTTACTCCAAGCCCTCAAAGAAATTGGTGGAGTTGATTACGACAAGACTGGTATCGAAGAACTCAAAAAGCGTGTGAAGGGAACTCCGGCGGTCGTGAAGCATATCGACAGTCTTTCCAAAGCCGAGCTGGCTTACCTTCTATTCGGCGAACTAGTGGAATCCAAACTCATGCAACCGACGTTCATTACCGACTTCCCGGTCGAGGTTTCGCCCTTGGCTAAAGCGAAGGCCGATAATCCTGCGCTAACTGAGCGGTTTGAGCTCTTTATCTTGGGCCGCGAGATCGCCAATGGATTCTCCGAATTGAATGATCCGATGGACCAACGCAAACGGTTCGAAAAACAGGTGGACTTACGCAAGGCCGGGGATGAGGAAGGCATGTTGCTGGATGAGGACTTCATCCTAGCGCTTTCTTACGGCATGCCGCCCGCTGGTGGTGTGGGTATCGGCATTGACCGTCTTTTGATGCTGTTAACGAACAGCCCTTCCATCCGCGATGTCATCTTATTCCCGCTCCTTCGTCAGAGAGATGACGAAGAGAAGATGATCTTTGAATAACGTGTTAGGAAAAAGTGTGAAAAAATTTGTTTTTATCTTGTGCATTTTATTAGCCGTGGTTGGTAATATTTTTGCTACAGATTCAGATGTTGAATTTGACAAAAAGACAAAAAAAATATTTTTAGCCCAGACATTTAAAATCATGAATCGAAAAGAAGCAATTCCCGATAAATGGCTTAATTTTGCATTTCAATGTATGCCAGAGCATTTTTATTTTGCTCATTTTTTGTTTATGGCCAATCCTGACCAACCATTTGAAGAGACAGATGTTGTTTCCGATCCGCGATTACCAAACACCAGACTGATATTCGCGGGGTACAACAAAAATTATTTTTTTGTTTATTGTGAACAAGGCGGAATTGGTTATAACTGCGAGTTGTTGCTTTATAAGCTTCTGGGCAAGAAAAAAATGAAGTTTCTTGGTCGACAGATAACTTACGAAAAGATCGAAACGATTGAAGCGTTTAAAAAATTCATAAGCGATCCAAAATACAAGCTATGAAGATATGGTTAGTTAGCGAAGGCTTTATAACGAAATGAAAATATCCTTTGAAATCTTCCTGGGTCTTCGTTACCTGCGCTCCAAACGCAAGCGTTCCGCTATTTCTGTCCTGACATGGATCTCGGTGGTGGGTGTGGCAATTGGTGTGATGGCTTTGAACGTCGTTCTGTCGG
>CAYXYA010000184.1:0-4814 GCA_964469185.1 uncultured bacterium
AGTGAACTCCAAGCATTTTTGGGGTTTCGTTCTGGGTCTTTTTTCCTTCTATGTCTTGAATGTGGAGATCGTGGAAGTGTTCGGACAAAGAGGAAAAGCGTTCACCTTTGAGACTTACGGTGGTTTCTCCGAGCAATTAGCCTACAGCCTGGGATGGCTTTTCTACGCTTTGCTTCTTCTATGGGCGGGCATCCGTTGGACCTTGGCCAAGACCCGCTGGGCCGCTCTTTGTCTTTTTTTCCTGACGACGCTCAAGATCTTTTTCAAGGATCTCTGGGATCTGGGTCAGCTTTACCGCGTCGTTTCTTTTATCGGGTTAGCGGTCGTATTGATCCTGGTCTCGTTCCTATATCAACGATTCTTATCCTCGGGGAGGAAAAATGAAAAATGATCGGACGTTTTTTTCGGCATTGATCCTTATCGTATTTTTATGGGGGGCGACGGATCTTGTTCGCGCCGAGGACGCTTCTTTCAGGGTGGAAGCTCCCATTTCCGTGGATCAGCCGGGATTGGTGGAAGCCGTTCTCCCGGCGGGGCTGCATGTGTCGTCCGATCACGGGCTGGATTTAAAAGTTTTGGGTCCGGAAGGACAGTCCCGCGCTTTTGAACTTTATTGGAAGGATGATCTGGGGCAAGTCAATGTTCCTCTGGTGGAAAAACACGTTCAACTTCGCGAGGACGGTTTATTCATGTGGCAGGGCGCGGCGAGCTCCAAGATCAAAGCCGCCCGCTTGAGGATCGGCTTGTCGGCCGGTGATTACATAGGAAAAGTGGATGTTTTTGGGCTCAAAAACGGGGATTGGGAACGATTGGCGAAAGATGAAGCCCTTTATTTGGTCGACGGCCAATGCCGGACGGATGTGTCCATCCCGCCGGCGCTCTATGATGCTTATCGGATCGTGTTCACCGCTTACGACCAAAAATATCGGAGAAAATTAGTGCCGGTCAATTATGTGGAAGTGGAAGGGGAGAAGATCGGGAAGAAATATATTGAAGACCAGATCTCCATCCGTCCCAAGCGGCAGGATGAGAAGGGGGAGATCAGGCTCGCGGTCGAATTGCCCGGGACGGGTCTTTGGATCAAACAGATCAAAGTGCTGACGAGCGCCCCTTTTGAGGGGAAATGGCAGATGGTCCGGCAGGAAATGATCTCCGGACAGTTGAGAGAAGTGGTCTGGCGGGAAGGCCAGACGGACACATTTGGAAAAGGCTCCAAGACGCTGGCGATAGGGATCGGGGAGACTCCGCCGAATCGGACCTTCATCTTGAAACTAAAACCGGATCATTATCTGGGCGATCTGGAGGATCTGAGCTTGACCGTTCGTTTGCCGCGCCTCGTTTTTCGGGCGGATAAACCCGGGATCTATAAGGTGCAAGCCGGGTCGGGGGAAAATGTGGCCGTCCTTGAAACGCCAAGCGCGGCGAATCGCGGAAAGGTGCAGGACGTTTTCTGCGGGTCCTTGAGTTTCAACCCGAATTGGCGCCCGGAAAGTCTGGTCAAAAAATTCCATTTGGAGGGCGGTCCCTTCGACAACCGGGGTTACGCCTGGATAGCTCCCGTGAAGGTTTCGTCCCCCGGTTATTACCGGTTGATCCTGGATCAAAAAGCCGGCTTGGAAGGGAATCTGGAGGGACTGAGGATCGTCCGGGAAAACCAGCAAGTGCCTTATTTCTTTTTGGACGGCGAGAACCGCGAGGTCATCCTCACGCCGGAGACGACCTATGACAAGGAAAAGAACACCAGCACTTGGATCATCTCTCTTCCTCGAGCGTCGCGCGCCTGGACGGATCTGGTCCTGGGATCCAGCGGCATATTCGATCGTTCGGTCGCCGTTGAGTTCGAAAATCCGAATACGCGCAGCTGGCAATCCTCAAGAAGGGAAAATTGGAATAATTTAAAGGATCAAAAAACCCAGCTCCGGATCCCTTTGAACACTTTTCCCGACGAGACGACCCAACTGCGGTTGACCATCCTTCATGGGGACAATAAGCCGATCCAACTCGATAAGATCTCGGCTTTTTACCGGACCGTGGATCTTTGCTTCTTGGCGGATTCATCGGACGGCTATGAGTTGATGGGAGGGAACCCCAGCGCGGCCGCTCCCAGCTATGATCTGGGATTGATCAAAGAGGAACTTTTAGCGAGAGAACCGCAGGCGGCAGCGATAGGAGAATTGCAACCTTTCGCCGGACAGGGGATCAAGTTCCTGGCTTTTCGCGCTTTCGAAGGGACCCGTTGGGGTCTTTACGCCGTTCTGGGATTCGCGACCCTGATCATGCTGTTCTTGATCGTCCGGCTTTTTCCTGAGATCGCCGAGGAAAAAAAGCCCAGGAAAAAATGATGGGTTCAGCTTTTTAAAGCTTTGAAGCGAAGCCTGACGTAATCCGCTGACCAACGGCCATTCGTGTCACAAAGCTTCGACTGAACCGTTTCTTGTACTTCCTTCATAAAATTTGGGATATCCTCCGGCTGAAGTACGGCTAAATAATGTTTTCGAAAAGTTCCCACCCAGGCTTTGACATCCTGCGGTAAGGGAGTGGGCCGGGGAAAATCCTCCATCACTTTCACTTGAAAGCCGTGTTTTTCAAGGAGCGTCCTATATTCCTCGGGCGAAGGATAGAAATTGGCATCGGGGACTTTATCGGATAATCCCCGTTTTTGCAGGGCTTGTCGTAAGGCTTTTTCGAGGGTATCGAGATTGCCCTTGCCGCCCATCTCCGCCACGAACCGACCGCCGGGCTTGAGGGCCCGGTGCACACCTTCGATCACCTTATCCGCTTGTTTCATCCAATGGAGAGCCGCGTTGCTGAAGACCGCGTCGAATTCCTCGTGAAAGGTCAGGGCTTGGCCGTCCATCAAACGGGCGTCGAGACCCAAAGCCTGCGCGGCTTGGATCAGATCGGCGCTGGCGTCTACTCCCACGACGGAACAACCAAGGTCCGCCAGCTTTTTGGTGAGGACTCCATCGCCGCATCCCAGGTCCAGGATACGCTCACCGGATTGGGGAGCTAAAAGTTCCAGAACCCCCGTTCCCAGGTCGGAAACAAAGCGGGCATTTTGTTGGTAATCCTTTGAATTCCAAGTCTGCTGAGCCATCGTGCCCTCCTTATAAGAGGCTGTTAGAAGCCTGAAACATAAGGCAGTTTTTTCGCCACATCTGCGGTCTTGCCGGCGTTGGCGAGCAGCAGTCCCGTAGAATCCCAGGTGCCGTTCACCAGCGCGTTGCGCTTGGACTCGTGGATCTCAAATCTCAGGTGTTCTTTCCATTCGCTAAAAAGAACCTTCTTGTCCAAATCCAAGAGGAAGACGCTATTGGGTTTTTCCTTCACCAAAGTCTGTAATTTTTTCATCTCATCCTGGCTGACGGTCGCGGTGGGAATGCCCAGCATGGTGCAATTGCCGGCGAAAATTTCCGCGAAGGATTCTCCCACGATGGCGCGAATACCCCAGCGCATCAAGGCTTGGGGCGCGTGTTCCCGCGAGGAACCGCATCCGAAATTCTGGTTCACGAAGAGGATGTTGGCGCCCTGGAATTGAGGCAGGTCGAAGGGATGACCTTTGGGTTTGCCCTCGGCGTCGAAACGCTCGTCATAAAAGGGATACTTGCCCATGTTCGTGAAAGTGATCTCCTTTAAGTAGCGGGCTGGGATGATCCGGTCCGTATCAATGTCATTGCCCTCGACGACGACCGCTTTGCCTTCGATCTGGTTGATCTTGCTCATTTCAACACCTCCCGGATATCCGCGACTTTCCCCTCGATAGCCGCCGCCGCCACCATGGCGGGACTCATCAACATGGTTCTTCCTGTTTTACTGCCCTGACGTCCGATGAAATTGCGGTTCGATGAGGAAGCGGAAATTTCATTGCCCTGTAGTTTATCGGGGTTCATCGCGAGACACATGGAGCAGCCGGCGGCGCGCCACTCGAATCCCGCTTCGGTGAAGATCTTATCCAAGCCTTCTTTCTCAGCCTGAGCCTTCACTTGCTGCGAACCCGGTACGATGAAAGCGCGGACGGACTTGGAAACCTTGCGTCCTTTGGCGACCTTCGCCGCTTCGCGCAGGTCCGAAATGCGGCCGTTGGTACAGCTTCCGATGAAGGCCACATTGATCGGCGTGCCCTTGATGGCCTGGCCCGGTTTGAGTTCCATGTGTTTGTAAGCCAACTCCACGGTCTTTATTTCATCGGCGGAGAAGGTGGAGACTTCCGGCAATTTATCGTTCACGCCCACGGATTGATCCGGCGTGATGCCCCAGGTGACGATCGGCTCGATATCCTCACCTTTGAAATTAACCACGTCGTCGAACTTCGCGTCCTTGTCCGACGCGATGGACTTCCAATAGGCCAAGGCCTTGTCCCACTTATTGGTGGCCGGCGCGTACTTCCTACCCTTGAGGTAATCGAAAGTGGTTTGGTCGGGATTTACATAACCGATACGGGCGCCGCCCTCAATGGCCATGTTGCAGACCGTCATGCGCTCTTCCATGCTCATCACGTCGAACACATCGCCGCCGTACTCGTAGGCATAGCCGATGCCGCCCTTCACGCCGAGCTTTTGAATGATATAGAGAGTGACATCCTTGGCGGTCACTCCCGGGTTCAACTTGCCGTTCACGTTGATCCGGCGGACCTTGAGGGCGTCCATCGCCAGACATTGGGTCGCCAGTACGTCGCGGACCTGGGTGGTGCCGATACCGAAAGCCAGGGTACCGAAAGCGCCGTGGGTGGAAGTGTGGGAATCGCCGCAAGCGATGGTCATGCCGGGTTGGGTGAGGCCCATTTCGGGGCCGATGATATGAACGATGCCCTGCTG
>CAYXYA010000185.1:0-2826 GCA_964469185.1 uncultured bacterium
AGCGAAAGGGTGGGGTCGTCGAAGGAAGTGAAGATCGGCGCGGCGAAGTCCGTAAAGATCAACCCTGGGCCTTCTTTCTGATCTTGTTTCAAAAGAATCTGGTAAGCCCTGAATTTTTCCAAGGTTTTTTCATGGGCGAAAGATTCGGGATGGTTCTCGATATCCCGATAGGGCCGTGTTAAACGGGCTTGATCCACGCCGGCCGATATTAAGAGGAGTACAAGGAACAGAGGGATCCGTTTAGGTTTGGAAAAACAAGAAAGAAAGGCATGAAAACCAAAGGCGGCGACCAGGATAAAAACCGGAAGGATTTGGACGATCCGGAAAGATTCCACGTAAGACGAAAGCAATCCTGGAAGGAGTAATAGGAAAAAAGCCATGACCAGCCAGCGGGACAAGGCTCGGCGGCGAACCTGGAGCATCTCGAGAAGGCCCATCAGGAAGAAAGAGGTGAGAATGGGATTTAAAAATCCGCCTTCCGATGGAACGTAAGCGGATCTTCCGTCCGCCGATCCCCAGAAAAGGGCGGAGAAGTAATGAAGGATGACCGACAGCTGTTTCCCCCAAGAAATAGGATGGGTCCACGCCGCTTCGGCCCAAAGATGACCGCCGAAACCTTCGGTGAAAACCGCCGCTAGGAAAGGGGCGAGCGAAAGCAGGAAGCAGGAAAGGAAAAGCGGTATTTTTTTTCTATCGATCCAAAAAACCGTCATAGCCACAAGAATGGCCGCGGTCGGCCAAGGGGTGAAGGTCAAAGACCCCGATCCCGTGACAAATCCCAATAAAGAAGCTTCTCTCCCCCTTGAAGAGGGAGGGGACTTCAGAAAGCGGCCTAAAAAGAAAAAACACCCGCAGACCCAAAGGGGAAGCCAGACCCCTTGGTGGCAAAAATGTCCGATATAGAGGGGCCAGAAACTAAAAGCTAAAAGAGCGGTTCCGATCAAAGAGAGGGACTTAGAAAAAAATTGCCGCACGGCGAGATAACCGACCATCACGGTCAATGTGGAGGCTGCCGCGGAGGGGAACCAAAGGCAGAAAAAAGGGGAAAATCCAAGCTTGAAAAGGCCTGCCGCTGTCCAAACCGGCAAGGGAGGAGCTTGTCCGGTGGTGCAAAAAAACTTCCAAACCCAACGGCGGCTCAACTCCAGGGCGAGAGTTCCGTTCCAGCCTTCGTCACCCGTGGGCCAAGCGAAAAGGGTTTCTAATTTGTAAAACCGGAGGAAAACACAAAGCGCCAAGCCCAGCGCCAAGAGCGTCTGGGGGAAAGGGTTGAATAACTCTGTTGAATCAAAGGATTTGCTCGACGGGCTGGCGGAGAGAACATTGGCGGCGGCGATGAACAGGGGCAGAAGGATGCCCAAAAGAAAGATCCAGACCCGGGCTCCACCTGAAAAAGCAAAACAAGACAACAGTATGTTGGCGGTCAAAAAAACAAAGAAAACCCCCAGGGGACGATAAGGGACGAAAGAAATTCGAGAGTTCTTTTTCATGGAGAGATCACGCCATGTCCGATAGATACCAGCTTTTTCATTTTGAACCTAGCGGTTGTGAAGCCTTGAGATAAGCCCTTTGGGCTTCAGCGTGCTTGCCTTGTTGACCGAGGAGGACCGCCTCGACTTTGTAAAAGTCCCGCAGAGGATAGCCGTCTTTGAGGCCCTGACGCACCAGTTCCAACGGTGTCGGAGGGGCTCCGTCCAACAGCTTGTAAAACAACATCCTTTCTACGAGCGTTGAAGCCAAAAAACGGTCGGATTTTATCTTCTCGTAAGTCCGGTAAAGGTCATCCATCAATGGTTTTTGGTTAGTGTGTTCCCGAGCGTATAAAATTTTCAGCGTGATCGGTTGTAAGAGTTGTTCCGCCTCGAACCATCGTTCCAGGACGGGGCGGTTGCTGTTTTCGACCGGAATGATCAGAAGCGCGTGGTTGCCATCGTACCAAAAATGGTCCTTGCCGAGCGTGAACCAGACGGCGCGGGGGAACCGGGAAGTCAGGTAGGGTTTGTAATTGTCGCTGACCAGAACGGCCACCCAATGGCAATCATCGAAAGAAATGCGGGAATTGTAAGAAGCGTTGAAAGAATACGTGGCGATGACCGGATTCTGACCCTCCATATTCGGTCCTATGTTCGCCAAGTAGGCTCCCGGTCCTGTTTTTTCCTGGATGCTCTTGAGCATCCGGTAGGTTTGGAAAAAATCCTGACAATCACCATCGGAAAGCGCATAACGGTCATCCAGGTATTTTTGCATGTGATGAAGATCCAGGCCCAGAGAGGCGATGACCAGAAAAAAGATCGCGCCGGTCTTGAGGCGGGAGGTGACGGACCTCAGGAGGGATTGAAAACCCAATCCAATGATGAAGAACAAGAAGGGAACAGCCAATTGGACTCGAAAGATCTCGATCACCCGGCTAAGGACCGCCGGGATCCAGCAGCAGGCCAAAGCGATCATAATCCATTGGATGAAGCGCGACCTGCGATCCCTCCAAACCTCGATGACCCCCAGGAAAAACAGCGATCCCAACAGGGGATTCAGCATGCCGCCCCATATCGGCCGGAAGATGGTGCCGGTGGGTATGCCCCAAAAGAGCGACGTGACATAACCGACCCAATCGGCCACCTGCTGCTGCCATCCCATTCCAAAAGCCAAAACATAGCGGATGTGTTTGCCGTTGTCCTCGAGGATCGAAATAAAAATAAAAGGGATCAAAAAAAGCGCAAAAGAAAAAAGGAAAAAGATCAGGGGTTTCCACCGCGGCTTGGAAGGGCCGCGAAGACAAACGAAATGAACGGCCAGACAAACCGGCGCCGCGAAGAGGAGCCAGGGTAC
>CAYXYA010000185.1:2836-4795 GCA_964469185.1 uncultured bacterium
AAAAACCAAGTCCTAAAGCGCAGCCCAACGCGAAAGCAAGGACGGGCTTGCGCGGCGGCGGGGTCTTTAAAAAGCCGGCTAACAGGATCAATACGAGGAATTCCCAAAAAAAGCCGATGACTCCCGGCAGGCAGAACCGTGTCATGAAGAGAGGCCAAAGACTCGCGGAAAGAAGGAAGAAATAAAACAAGCCGAAGGAATGGGGGAAGAATTTCCTCAAAGGAGTGTAGGCCGCGATCAGGGTCAGGATCCCAAAAAGGACCGGAAAGAGCCAAAGCGAAAAAAGGGAAGGAGTGATGGCCTTGAAGAAAAAAGCCAACAGCCAATTGAACATAGGAGGCGCCTGAGCGATCGAGAAGAAGAAGTGCCATGTCCAGTGACGGGCCAATTCGACCGAGAAATAAGCCATGAGACCCTCATCCGGGACCGGCCATTGGAGGAGATGTAGTTGGTAAAAACGCCACAGGACCCCGACGGCGAATACCGTGATCCAGGTCCAGAGCGGGATCTTGGGAAGGGTCTCTATAAGGTGAAGAGGTTTGTCTTTGGGGCCGGTTCGGGAAACAACGGTGAAAGCCGTGATCAGAGGCAAAAAGATGCCGAGGAGAAAAAGCCAAAGCTGACTCTCGACGGAAAAGGAAGCGTAGGACAAGAACGAGAGCGCGGTCAAAAAGATGAGGAAAAAGATTAGGGGATGATAGGGAATGGAAGCGGGGCGCGCGGCCTTCTTTTTCATGAAGAAATCATACCGTCAGGCGGGGTGAAGCTCAATCAAAGTCACCTCGGGGGTAAGCCCGAACCGGATAGGCAGGACCCAGAAGCCGGTCCCGGTACTCACGTAAAGCTGGCAGTCGCCTTCGCGGAAAAGTCCCATGTGATATTTCTCGAAGAGCTTGGCCAGGGACCACTTGAGTTTTTTAGAACCGAATTGACCGCCGTGAGTGTGACCGCTCAAGGTCAGTTCCACGTTCCGCGCGAAGGCTTCTTTGAATCCCTGCGGTTGGTGGGCCATGAGAATGGTGACGGCTTTCGGCGGTTTTCCCTCGAGCGCCTTGTCGAAATCCGGGGCCACCGCTCCCCACTTGCCGAACCTCCGGGCGCCCTGGTCGCCCACGCCCGCCAGCCAAATGGAAGCGCCGCCCTTTTTGATCTCCATGCCCTCGTTGACCAGCATCGTCAACCGGCTGTCTTCCAATATGTGCAGGGTCTTTTCGGGGTCGGCGTAAACGTCATGGTTGCCCAATACGCCGAAGGCGGGCAGATAGGGATCCATGGCTTCAAGGCTTTTCAGGTACTTGATCAAGAAGTGCGGGTCGTCGTCCGTGATATCGCCGCAGACCAAAAAAAGATCCGGATTCCTTTTTTTTGCGACCTTGACGAATCGTTTCAGGCGCGTCAACCGGGTGAAGAATCCCACGTGCAGGTCCGAGACCATGGCGATCTTGAATCCCTCGAATGGAGCGGGTAGGTTCTTGATCTTCACGCGGACTTTCTCCACCTTCACGAAGAGCAAGGCTTGAATGCAGCCGATGGCGCAGATGGCACCGATGACGGATAAAAAAACGTCGGAAGGGACGCGCACGAAAGTCAGGAAGGGGGTGCCGGCCCAGTGAAGGGTCCCGAGCCAAACCAGGCACAAGAATAGAATGAAAATGGAATAGAGAAGGATCAGCACATTCCACATGACCCAAAAAGGGGCCAAGATCGCTCGGGCGATTCGTATGAAATCGGAGGAATAACGGTTCAACAGGAGGGGCAATAAAAGCCATAAGAGGTTCCCGATGATCCCCGCGCCGAAAACGAAACGCCATTCCTGCGGATAAATGGCGATCCCGGCCCACATGGCCGCGGCGTTGACGACGAAAAACAGGGTCAGGACGAGATTGACGACGAGGACGGTTTTTCGGGAAGCCATGAATACTCCGATCCGCTTTTGAGAAAATATACTATTTGGCCGAT
>CAYXYA010000186.1:0-2260 GCA_964469185.1 uncultured bacterium
TGGTTTCAATGGGAGAGAACCGAGGTTACGGCGCTTCCATCAAAGCGGGGATGAGACAGGCGCGGTATGCCTTGATCGCCATCATCGACGCGGACGGAACTTACCCCGCGGACGAATTACCTGAACTTATCCGCCTGACCCAAACGGCCGACATGGCGGTCGGCGCTCGCGTCAAACCCAACGCCGCTATTCCTTCCCTGCGCCGCTTTCCCAAATGGCTGCTCGGAAAATGGGCCAACTATCTGGCGGACAGAAAAATTCCAGATCTTAACTCGGGGCTTCGGGTTTTCCGCAAGACCATCGCGGCCCGTTATGAAGGACTCTTTCCCAACGGATTTTCCTTCACCACGACCATCACGCTGGCGCTCGAATGCCACGGCTACATCGTGAAATACCACCCTATTTCCTACTCCATTCGCGTGGGCCAGTCGAAGATCAGGCCCATCCAGGACACGATCAATTTTTTCTTACTGGTATTGCGGGTTGTGATGTATTTCAAGCCTTTGAAGATTTTTCTCCCTGCCAGCGGTATCATGTTAGTGAGTGGTTTGGTCGGAGGTTTGTTCTCTTATATCCACGGCGAAACCCTCCACAGCGCGACCCTGTTCCTTCTGATCGCGGGCGCGCAGGTCGCCGCTTTCGGCTTATTGGCCGACCTGTTGGTGAAGAGAGGTCGTTGATCCCATGAAAGTCCTTCTTGTCAATCCGCCTTCCGAACACATGATCACCACGAACATCCCCTCTGTCGTCGATGAGGAGCGGGGATTCAATCCGCCTTTGGGCCTCTTGTACGTGGCGGGTTACGCCAAGGCCAAGTCGCCCCATCAGATCCTGGTGATGGACTGCCAGGTGGAGGAGATCTCCCAGGACGAAGTCGAGGACCGCATCCGCGAGATCCAACCCGACGTGGTCGGCATCCAAGCCTTGACCCTCACCATCATCGACGCCCGCATGGTGGCCCAGGCCGCGAAGCGCGCGAACCCCAAGTGTAAGGTCGTGATGGGCGGACCGCATGTCCATATTTTCGCCCGAGAGACCCTGGCCATGCCCGAGGTTGATTTCGCCATCAAGGGCGAGGGCGAACTGGCTTTCACTCAACTCCTCTCGGCTCTGGAAGGCTTCATGACCTTCGATAAGGTCTTTGGACTAGCCTACCGCGATCCGGCGACGGGGCAGATCAAGGACAACCCTCCCGCGCCGCCGGTGGAGGACCTAGACAGCCTGCCATATCCGGCGAGGGAACTGACGCCGGTCAACAAGTATTATTCGCTCATCGCCAAACACAATCCCATCACCACGATGTTCACCAGCCGCGGGTGTCCTTACCGCTGTCTTTTTTGCGATAGGCCCACGATGGGACGGCGTTTCCGGAGCCATTCGGCAAACAGCGTGGTCAATGAGATGGAAGCCTGCCTCAAGCTGGGCATCAAGGAATTTTTCATTTACGACGACACTTTCAATGTCAACCGCAAGCGAGTTTTTGAGATCTGCGAGGAGATCAAGAAACGGAAACTCAACATCGCGTTCGACATCCGCGCGCGCGCTGACCGTATGGACGAGGAAATGCTCGCGGAGCTCGCCTCGGCGGGCTGCGACCGCATCCATTACGGCGTGGAGTCGGGCAACGCGGAAGTCCTGGAAACTCTCCTTAAAGATTTGGACCTAGACCAGGTGCGCAAGATATTCAAAGCTACCCGCGCCCACGGCATGAAGACGCTGGCCTATTTCATGATCGGTAATCCCGGCGAGGACAGGGCGATGGCGCTCAAGACCATCGAGTTCGCCAAGGAACTGGATCCTGACTTCGTCCACTTTTCGGTCCTCACGCCTTTTCCCGCGACAGCCATCTATTACAAGGCCCTGGAAGAGGGCCGTTTTGACCACGATTACTGGGCGGAATTCGCCAAGAACCCCACGGCGGATTTCAAACCCAAGCTCTGGGAAGAATTCATGAAAAGGGACGAGCTCATCGAGTTGCTCAAGTACGCCTATAAATCCTTTTACCTGCGGCCCAAGATCGTCATGAAAAACATGAGTTACACCCACACGCCGCTGGATTTTTATCGGAAAGCCAAAGCGGGTTTGAGGATGTTTCGGATATAATGCGGGTCTCTCGGCAATAATCCTTCTGAAGGAAAACCTCATATGTGGAAGCGTCTTTTGCCTGTCTTGGTGGCGATAGCTTGTTTCATTCCTCTTATTTTTTTCGTGAATTGGGCTAAAACCTGGGAGTACTTAAAAACCGTTGATCCTGCTCTTT
>CAYXYA010000186.1:2360-4777 GCA_964469185.1 uncultured bacterium
TAAAACCTGGGAGTACTTAAAAACCGTTGATCCTGCTCTTTGTCTCGCTGCCCTCGGTTGTTTTCTCGTGATGATTTATTTCAAGGGTATCCGATGGAGCCATCTCATCAGCATGCAGGGCGGTCGTTATTCAGTATGGAATTGTTTTCTGATCTACATGGGTACTTTGGCAATCGGTAACGTTACCCCCGGGCGGGCGGGCGATTTCGCCAAAGTGTTTTATCTTAAAAAAGATCTTAACTTTTCGATAGGTACCAGCATGGCTAGTGTCCTGGTGGACCGAGTTTTTGATCTGTACCTTCTTTTGATTTTAGGCTGTGTCGGTATCCTAACTTATCCCATGCCTTTGGATCCGATCTTGATCAAATCGGTTTGGGCTTTTTTTGTGGTTTTGATTTTAGTTACGATACTCGCGTTTAACCAGAAGATCGGCGGCGTTCTGCTAAAAGCAGTATTTCAACGAATGATGAAACAAGAGCATCGAAAAAAAACCGATAAACTCTTTAATGATTTCCACCAAGGTATGGAATGTTTTTACCGTCCCACGATTCTTTATCCAATATTCCTATCATTGCTTGCCTATGTTTTTTTCTTTGGCGGCTGTTATTTGTTGGCATTGGCTATCCCGATCCCTATCAGCATTCTTTATCTTTCTTTTTGCGTTTCAGTGGTCAATATAGTTTCGTTGGTGGCCATTTTGGGTTTGGGTACGCGGGATGGTGCGTTGTTTATTCTTTTTAAACTTGTGGATTTTCAGGATCGGGCCGAGGCTTATTCTATGATCTTGTTTTTTGTTGGGGGTATTCTCTTCAGCTTGGTCGGTTTGCTTTGCTACAACCTTAAACCGATCGATTTAAAAGTATTGAACCTCAATCAAGCATCGCCGAACAGCGGAACAATGAAGAGAAAAAAGACGGTTAAAATTTTAAGGCCCAAAGCGCGGAGATAAAAGAATCTCATGGCTCGGATCATCTGTATCACCAATCAAAAAGGCGGTGTGGGTAAGACCACCACGACCGTAAATCTGTCCTCCTGTCTTGCTGCGGCGGAAAAAAAGACGCTTTTGATCGACATGGATCCCCAGGGAAACTCCACCAGCGGGGTGGGGATCAGTAAGAATGAATGCGAATTGACGACTTATAATGTGCTCATGGGAGAGGCGACGGTCACCGAGGCCATGAAGCCCACGGAGCTGGAAAAGCTGTTTTGCGTCCCGGCCAACGGCAATTTGATCGGCGCGGAGGTGGAACTGGTCAGTATGGACGAGCGGGAAACGCGCATGAAGAACGCCTTGATGCTGGTGTCCGGCCAGTTCGATTACATCGTGATCGATTGTCCTCCCTCGCTCGGGTTCTTGACCTTGAACGCCCTGACGGCGGCCCATTCGGTCCTCATCCCGGTCCAGAGCGAATATTACGCGCTGGAAGGCTTGAGCTCTTTGATGGACACAGTGGAAAGGGTGAAGGAAAGCCTCAATCCCGAACTCGAGATCGAAGGCGCTCTCTTGACCATGTATGATTCCAGGACCAAACTGGCTTCCCAAGTCGCGGACGAGGTGCGGAAGTATTTCGGCACGAAGGTATACAATACGGTGATCCCGAGGAACGTTCAGCTTTCGGAGTCGCCTTCCTACGGGAAACCCATCATTCTTTACGACATCCGCTCCAGCGGGGCGCAGGCTTATCTTAATTTGACGAAGGAGATCATCAATCATGGCTAAAAAAGCGCTCGGACGTGGATTGGAAGCCCTCATTCCCAAAAGACCAATGGAAGAAAGAAAGGGGCCCGCCCAGCAGATCCCCATCGCGAAGATCAAACCAAATCCCTTCCAACCGCGAAAAATTTTCAGGCCCGAGGATCTCCAGGAACTAACCCAGTCCATCAAGGAAAAAGGGGTCCTTCAGCCGATCGTGGTGCGCAAGCAAGGCGACTTGTGGGAGATCATCGCAGGCGAGCGCCGTTACCGGGCTTCCCAAAAACTGGGACTCTTGACCATACCGGCCATCGAGGTACAGGCCTCGGATGTGGAATCGCTCGAGATCGCCCTCATTGAAAACCTTCAACGGACCGATCTTTCCCCCTTGGAAGAAGCGGAAGGTTATCAACGCCTGCAGGAAGAATTCAGCATGACCCAAGAGCAGATCGCCCAGAAAGTCGGCAAGGACCGCGCCACGGTGGCCAACGCCATTCGTCTCCTCCGTCTGGGTGTCGAAGTGAAATCCCTTCTGGCTTCAGGCGCTCTCAGCGCCGGCCATGCCCGCGTGCTGGCGGCCCTGCCCAATCCCCAGGACCAACGGAAATGGGCGGAGCGGATCATCCGGGACGGCTTTTCGGTCCGCGAGGTGGAAAAATGGCTCCAAAACCAAAAGGGGCCCAGTAAAAAAATAAAGGCGACAAAAGCGAAGGACGCGAATGTC
>CAYXYA010000187.1:0-4771 GCA_964469185.1 uncultured bacterium
CTTTTAACTCTTCCAACCCATCCAGTTCGGTCAAGAACTGGCTGATCACCCGCTCGGTGACCATGGAAGAGTCCCCTGTTCCTCGCCGAGGAACCAGAGAGTCAATCTCGTCGAAAAACAAAATCGTCGGCGCCGCCTGCTTGGCTTTCTTAAAAACTTCCCGAACCCCGCGTTCCGACTCTCCAATAAATTTACTGACAAGCTCCGGCCCTTTCACTGAAATAAAGTTGACTTGGGATTCATGGGCAAGCGCCTTGGCCAGAAGGGTTTTGCCGGTGCCCGGCGCGCCGTGAAACAAAATTCCCTTGGGGGGTCTCGCCTTGGCCTGCGTGAAAAGGACCTCATGTTTGAGCGGCCATTCCACCGCCTGCTTAAGCTCCTCCTTCATCCCCTCCAAACCGCCGATATCTTCCCAGCTAACATCCGGCGTTTCCACAAACACCTCACGGATGGCCGATGGCTCCACTTCCCGGAGAGCGGAGAGAAAATGTTCATGAGTCACCTCCAGCTTCATGAGGGTTTCGTACGGAATCTCAGACAGATCAAAATTAATGGAGGGGAGCAATCCTCGAAGGCAGGCCATCGCCGCCTCTCGGGCGAGGGCGGCCAGATCCGCTCCTACGAAGCCGTGGGTAATGGCTGCCAATTTCTCCACATCGACGTCCTTGGCCAACGGCATCCCGCGAGTGTGAATTTGGAGAATTTCAAGACGAGACTTTTTGTCGGGAATGGGGATGGTAATTTCACGGTCAAAACGGCCCGGTCTCCTCAAAGCCGGATCAAGTGAATTAGGCAGATTGGTGGCGGCAATCACAATGAGCTGGCCTCTGGATTCCAGACCGTCCATCAGCGCCAAAAGCTGGGCGACGACTCTTTTCTCCACTTGCTTCTCTCCGCCCATTTCCTCGCGCTTCGGAGCGATCGCGTCAATTTCATCAATGAAAAGAATGGAAGGGGTGTGCTCTTGGGCTTCCTCAAAAACGCCTCTAAGGCGTCCTTCGCTTTCTCCGTAAAATTTCCCCATAATCTCCGGGCCGCTGATCGAAGTAAAATAGGCCTCCGTTTCGTTGGCAACTGCCCTGGCAATAAGCGTCTTGCCTGTGCCCGGAGGGCCGTAAAGAAGCACCCCTTTTGGCGGCTCAATACCCAACCGTTCAAAGACCTCAGGGTGCCTCAAAGGAAGCTCAATCATTTCCCGAATCCTCTGGATTTGCGGGCCTAAGCCACCAATGTCCTCATAGGATATTTTAGTCCCTTTTTCAGGCTCCGATGTCTTAGGAGACTGAAGCTCCACCTTCGTAGAGGTCTGAATCACAACAATCCCCTTTGGAAAAGTGGCGGCGACCTGGAATTCGCGAGTTTGCGCGCCAATTAAGTGCGCCCGCAGACGGTCCCCCTCGACTAGAGGCAGTCCCGTTAAGAGAGAACCCAAATACCGATCATCGCCGGAGAAAGCCCGCATGAGAGTCAAGGGAGTGAGGACGATCTTATCGGCCGGTTTCCAATCCACCTTCCTGATCCGGATCTTCTCATCGATGCCGCCCTTGGCATTCTCCCTTACCAAGCCGTCAATCTGGAGAATGCCATGACCCCTGTCCTCCGGGTACGTCGGCATGATCTTGGCTACGGTGCGGCGCTTTCCCTCCAGCTCCACGATGTCCCCCAATGATAAGTCAAGCTTCTCCATTTGACCGGGATCCAATCGAGCAATTCCACGCCCCACATCCTGAGATCGGGCCTCTTTCACGCGAAGCGTGAGCACGTTGGCTTCATTCAAAACACGCTTTGTATCGGTGGCCATAGTCTGTTTTTCCTTGAAACCCTGTGCGCTTCCGCACACCTATAAACAAAAAAAATTGTCGGCTTTTTTTAAGACTTTTCGATCTCGATTTCCAAAATCCCGTTTCGGTAATGGCTTTTAAGACTTGTCTCCTTCACCTTAGTTTGGAGAAGAAGTTCCTTGGTATACTTTTTTTCTCCGGTGGTGCTGATCGTGAGGATATCCCCCTTAAGCTCTGTCTTTATCTCGGACTCCGCCACCCCTGGAAGCTCAGCAATCACCTTGATCCGATCCTTCTCGTCAAAAAGATCGGTGAGAGGCTCACGGATATCTTCCACCACCGGGCCCTTAGCGGTTTTTTTCACCACATTCCCGAAGGTCTGCACCACCGGCTTTTTGCCTGCCAGAGTCCGAATCGAAAATCCGTAAACTCCTTTGATCTCTTTGCCGGTCTTGAAAGTCCCTTCCTTTTTGATCTCCCCGCCTTTTTCCTGGAGGCTGGAAGCCAGATCAACCAACTGCCCCAGACCCTTGAAAAGACCTCCAAAAGAAAGTTTGCCAAGCCCAAAATCCACTTCCGCCGGCTCTTCCTTTCCCTCCGGCTTCTTCGGCTTTTCTTTTGCTTCCTTACCCATTGGAATGCCCCTCACTTTCTTTCTGATTAACAACAACGCTTGATCAGCTTTTGCACAAGACTTTTGATATCCGCTACCGACATTTGATTTCTTGCCGAAGTCAACACATCCAAACAAATTTCCCGAAATACTTTATCGCGCCGGTCAACCTGAATCCGGCGAAGTTTGACCACCTTTCCGATGATGATACAGGCCCGAATGGTGGGGGAAGTTTTGGAAAGGCCTTTTTCTCGTAAGGCCCGGATAAGCCGAACAATCTTTACCGCTTCAGGACGCGTCAATTTTGTCTGGGACATGGTGATGGCAATCTCGGTCTCCTCATCGTAGTGCGAAAGCTCAATCGTCACCATCCGGTCCCGAAGGGCGTCCTGAGTCTTGTGCGTTCCGGCGTACTCCTCGGGGTTCGAGGTGAAAATCGCCCGAAAGTTGGGGTGTACCTCGATATGCGTTTCGTCTTCGCCGCTTGCCGCCGGCAAGTTCATCACTCCTTCCTCCAAAACGGAAAGAAGGATGTTGTTGGCCTCGGCGCGAGACCGGTTGAACTCATCATAAATCAAGGTATAACCGTTCTTACATGCCTCCGTAAGCCGCGCGTCAGCCCAGCACGAGGTCACATTATCCTCTATCTTGAGCACCGAATGAATGAAGCGATCCACGACTTTCTTCCTCCGATAACCGGACTGGCCTCCCACAAGATCCGAGGAACCAAACTCGTCGTCCCCGAAGACAATACAAGCAGGGCGGTCGAGAATCATCGCCAAATGCATGGCCAGGGTGGTTTTACCCGCCCCCGCAGGCCCGCTAAAATGGACTGGGTAACCGGCCCGAAGGTATGACAGAGCCCGCTCGGTCAAACTCTTTATTTCAGGCGTCTCCACAAATCCCGGCGCCGGCTCCAGCATAAGCCCGGTTGATGAATCCATCACTTCAACATCCCTCATTTTCTTCCCCCATAGCGTAAACGCTTGACTTTAAATTTTGGCAATGGTTCTTCCGCGGTCGCCGCATCTCCATGTGAGGTCCGTGAACCCACTGAACTGGTGCCTTTCCAATATTGCTGCTGCAACTTGAGTCGCAGGTCCATAATTCGGCTGTTTTTCTGATGGGTCGCGGCCAATTTGCGGCGAAATCCCAGAACCTTGGCTTGGGAGCGCCCTATGCTTTCAAGCCGGCGCTTGAAACGGCGGCGCTCTTTATCCAGCTCAACAGCCAGCATGGCTTCATTGATAGGGGGAGCTATTTCCTCCGTCCCACGCGCAACGATCCGCCGCATCCGCTCAAACATGGTCGTGGCACAGCGCCTGGCCCTGGCCACATCCAGACCCGTCAGAATCTCCCGGGAGGTTCTAAGATTAAGAAGGCTTTCTCGTTTCATCACTCTCACCCTCGCTTGCTCACCACCCGCCTACGTCGTGCCGGTTCCTTTACACCCCGCCCACTACAGACGGAGCAAGGCAAGTTTTTCCCTGGCGCCGTGCCACTCCCATGGCAACTGGCGCAAGGTACCCCGTGGGGATCGACCACAATCACCCCTCTTCCTAGACAAACCGTGCAGCTCATCCGTGTAAACCGGTGCCGCCCACCTCCATGACAGTAAGGACACTTTACGATCCGCTCCTCGGTGGCGGCGATCACCACTCGCCCCTTCCCCCCGCAGACCTGGCAACTGGCCAGGGGGGAAAGAAGCCCAAACGGGTCCCGCCCTTTCCCCTTGCAATAGGCACAGGTAAAACCCCTCGTTTTTCCTGCGGTGGCACCACGTTTTCTCTTCATCTTAAGTTTCTCGTGTAGCGTAGCTGCACAATCCAAGGAGAGTCCCGCGTCAGCGGGGCTTCATCCTACGCGGCGCGGAAAATGTTCTTCTTCTTACTGATTTCCTTCTTCCGCCGCAGACCCATTAAGACGCGCTTCAGAGGTCTCTCCGACATCCCCATCGCGTAGCTCAACTCCTTCATCGTCATCCCTTCCGGGGAACCTTTCAGGGACGACATGACCCGAGCCTGAAGACTAGAAGAACCTGCCTTTTTGGAAGCTGTCGCTACCGTACGAAGTTTCTTCATTCCCGTGGCAAACTCCGTCCAGTAACCATGCGCCTTCTTGAAATCGGCTCGATACTCGCGGATCATACCCCTGGCCTCTTTCCTAACCGCCTGGCTCTGCCCAGCAATCTCCTCGATCCTCTCCCGGAGCTCACCCATCAGGGCCTTGACGTCCTTCCCCAAACTCGTGCGGAAGGCCTTGAGCTCGACCCGCTGCTTGCCGCTCATCGCCTTGTGCTGGGTCCGGAACTCTCTTAAGAATCCGCGGACGTTTTTCTGGATTCCCTCGAAATACCCTTCCAGCATCTGCCGCAGCT
>CAYXYA010000188.1:0-4771 GCA_964469185.1 uncultured bacterium
AAATCAACGTCCCAATTGAACCCATCCGAATGGTCCCATCCGTTCGAATAGGCGGTGGGCAGGATGACAAGCGAGGCCCTGGAAATGACCGGTGTGGAGGTGAAAGTCATGGTGGGTGTGTTGATCGTGCCAGTCGCGGTGGGAGTGAAGGTGTAAGTCGGTGTGTTGCTGGGGGTGCCCGCCGTCGGGGTCCAAGTCGCGGTGATGACAGGCGTGTTCGTCGCGGTCCCGGTAGGCGTTGGCGAGGGCAGCGAGGGGTCCCAGGTATAAGTCGGCGTCGGGGTATTGGTCGGCGTCGAGGTGACGACAGGGCTGGTTTGGATAGTGACAGGCCCAACGCCCGGCTTGAAGATGATCATTTGGCCCGCTCTGGCACTGGAAGACGCGGCCAATAGCAAGATCAGCTCAACGCAGTAGATAAACCTTAACTTTTTTGCGCCCAAACCGGACCGCCTCTTCGTAAGTGTCGAAACACAAGTCGATCTTATTGCCTTTGATGGCCCCGCCCTTATCCGCCGCGATGGCGAAGCCGTAACCTTCCACATAAAGAAGCGTCTTCAATTTAATGAACCGGGGATCCACCGCCGCGACCCCGTAGCCCGCCTTGAGCCCGGAGGCGGTGATGCCGGAAGCGTAAGGCCAGGTGTCTTCGGGCCCGGGATAGTAAGCCGTGGCCTCGAGGGTGACGGTCTTCCGCACCAGGGCCCTCTTTTTGAGCGGATAAAGCTTCTGCTTGAGGGCCGTTCCCTCCAATACTTTAGCATTCTTTGAGGGGACCAAAACCGTGGATTTGAGGACTTTTTGAAAGGCTTCGGTCCCGTTCAGGAAGAAGGATTCGATCTGTTGGTCCTCCAAGCCGTCCTTCCCCAGTTGGACATCGATGATCTCGCCCGCGTTCAGGGTATCGGTGTACTCGACGCGTGTGGTGTAAGGGGCTGTCTTTTTGATCTCCTTGACCCGGCGTTCCACCAAGCCCAGATCGATCTCCATTCCCTCGGCCAGGGAAGTTTTCAGCGGCGGGACGACGATGTCCTGCGGTTTGAGGACGATGCCCTGGTCCCGGACCGCCTCCCCGACCGTTCTGGCGGCCGTTACCGCCTCGATGGGCTTCGCTTCACCATAGAAGGTGACGTGGAAACGGACTTCATTGATTTTTTGATAAAGACGCCAGACCACGAACAGGATCACCAGTCCCAAAAGGATCCTCTTGCCGGAAATATTGAAGGGTAATCTCACCGCTTTGGCTCTCAAGCTCAAGACTCGATGAAGTTGCGGAGCAGGGCTTTGCCCGACTCAGTCAGGATGGACTCTGGATGGAATTGGACGCCCTCCACCGGCAGGGTCTTGTGGCGCACCCCCATGATCTCGCCGTCCTCGCTTTGGGCTGTGACGATGAGGTCCTGCGGCAAACTTTCTTTTTTGATGACCAGCGAGTGGTAGCGGGTCGCCTTGAAAGGATTGGGGAGGCCTTTGAAAACGCCCTTGCCGTCATGGGTGATCTGGCTGGTCTTTCCGTGCATCAGGTTCTTCGCGCGCACGATCTCGCCGCCGAAGGCGTAGCCGATACTTTGATGACCCAGACAAACCCCGAGGATGGGGATCTTCCCCGCCAGTTCCTGGATCACCTTGACCGAGATCCCCGCTTCCTTGGGGGAGCAGGGGCCGGGGGAGATGAGGATATGGTCCGGCTTTTTCTTGAGAATATCCGCCACCGTCACCTCGTCGTTACGGACCACCTCGATGTCGGCTCCTAATTCCCCAAGATATTGAACGATGTTGTAAGTGAATGAATCGTAGTTATCGATGACCAGGATCATGACTTGCCTCCTCGAATGCCACTCTTTTTGGCATTCGCCCCTGAGCGAACGGAGTGAGTCGAATGGGCTTTTTTTATAACAGCTTTTTCAGCCTCATGGACCGCCATTAAAACCGCCCTGGCCTTGTTGCAGGATTCCAGATACTCGGTCTCCGGCACCGAGTCGGCGACCAGCCCCGCACCCGCCTGGACATAGACGAATTTCTTCTTTCCCTTACCCTTCAAGACCGCCGAGCGGATGGTGATGGCCGAATCCATATTGCCGTCGAAGCCGAAAGCGACCACCGCGCCGCCGTAAATACCGCGGCGGGAAGGTTCCATCTCGTCGATGATCTCCATCGCGCGGATCTTAGGCGCTCCCGACAGGGTCCCTGCCGGAAAGCAGGCCTGGAAAG
The DNA here is from genome assembly GCA_964469185.1 of uncultured bacterium. GTDB lineage: Bacteria > Oederibacteriota > Muellerivitia > Muellerivitales > Muellerivitaceae > CAYXYA01. The sequence goes on from CAYXYA010000188.1 coordinate 2,212, forward strand.
CGTCATAGGCAGTCTTTCCCTTTTGAAGTTGTCCCGTCACATCTGAAACGATATGCATGATGTGTGAATAACGCTCGATGTGTTTGAATTGGTTGACCTTTACGGTCCCAAAATCGCAGACCCGGCCCAGATCATTGCGGGCCAGGTCCACCAGCATCACGTGCTCGGCCAATTCTTTCTCGTCCTTGAGCAGGTCCTTTTCGAACTGGAGGTCCTCCTCCGAGGTTTTCCCGCGGGGACGGCTTCCGGCGATGGGCCTTGTTTCCACGACACCGTTTTGGACCTTGATCATCATCTCAGGCGAGGAGCCCACCAGCTCCGTACCCTCGGTCTTGAGAATGAACATATAGGGAGAAGGGTTCAACCGACGCAGGACACGGTAAAGAGTGACGGCGTCAACGGACGTTTCTTTCTCGAACCTTTGGGAACCGACGACCTGGATGATGTCCCCCGCGCGGATATATTCCTTGGACTTCACGACCATCGCCTTGAATTTCTCGGGCTTCATGTTGGCTTTGAACCCGAAAAGATTGTTGGTATCGGACTTCACCGAAGTGGAAACGGGAATTTCCGCCGTGCCCAACAGGGGTTTTTCCAACTGCTTGGAAAGTTGGGCAAGTTTCTGGGCAGCCTGAGAGTAAACCCTTTTAAGATCGGTCTTGGGGTCCACCGGCACATTCACGATGACCCGCAGGGTCCGCTTCATATGGTCGAAAAGGACCAATTGGTCGGTCATCATCAGGTAAAGGTCGGGCAGTTTTAACACATCCGGCGCGTGGGATGGCAGCTTCTCGAAATAACGAACCGCGTCATAACCGATGAATCCCACCAGACCACCCAGGAAACCCGTGGCGCCGCCCTCTAGAGGGGCTTGATGGATGGCCGACATCTTCTCTTTGATGGTCTGAAGCGGGTTGGAACTTTTTATCCGGGTCGTGCGTTTGCCCTGGCGTTCGGTCAGGAGGCCGTTCTTGGCCTCGAAGAGTCCGGTAGGCTCGAAGCCCACGATGGAATAGCGGGCCACCTGCTCGTTCTTCTCGACGCTTTCCAGCAAGAACCCATTGGGGCCTTTAGCCAGTTTTAGATAAGCCGACAAGGGCGTTTCCAGGTCCGATTGGAAGACCAGGCACACGGGAACTCGGTTGTATTCTTTGGCGGATCTGGAAAAAGAAGCGAAGGATGGAACGACGTTGGAAGAAGCTGGGGGTTTCATGAAAGACTCCTTAAAGTTCAAGATTTGAATAGCGGCAAAAGCGATCCTGGGCTCTTAGACGAGCCAAGAAAAGCCGCGCCAACGATTCAGATCCAAACCGAAAGAAGTTCTCATTTGTGGCCGTAAACCTTTTTCGGGTCGAACACCTGGACGCCGACTTCCTTCCAGTTATCCCCCGACAATTCGTTGAAAAAGCAGGAACGCTTGCCCGTGTGACAGGCGGCGTCCCCGACTTGCTCTATTTTTACCAAAACCACGTCGTTATCGCAATCGGTATAAAGGGCCTTGAGTTTCTGCACATTCCCTGATTCCTCGCCCTTTTTCCAGAGTTTCTTGCGGCTGCGGCTCCAGTAAGTGACGTTCCCCGTCTTGATCGTGTTTTCGAGGGCTTCGCGGTTGGCGAAGGCGAACATCAGCACTTCCCCGGTCTTCGCGTCCTGCGCGATCACGGGAATGAGTCCGTCGTCTTGGAATTTCAGTGTGTCCAGCCAGCTCATAACGCCTCCCAGAGAGTCGAAAACATTTAACCAAGATCAAAAATCGGAACTTTGATGGACGCCGATGAACGCTGATAAATCTTTTTTTGAAGCCACATCCGCGTTTATCTGCGTTTATCAGAGTTCCCTTTGCCGTTTTTTGTTCGGTTCTTAAGCTAATCTTTCTCCTCAAAAAAAGCCAGGACCTTATGGTTAAAGGCCTCGATCTGGCTGGAAAACCGCCAGTTGAAATAGATCACCCCGGCGCCCGCGATGAAACCGATGAAGATCCAAAAGGATGCCCCGTAAAGATTGCCCAGAAAATTCGAGAACCACATCGCCCCCTGGATGAACAGGTCGCCGAAGAACAACAAGGTCATTCCGAATGCGACGAACGCTAATCGTTTTTTCCAAACATTAGGTTGGACTTCGATCCACTTGTACCATTCGTGAAAGGCGGAAAAGAACATAAGGCCGAAGAAAAGTCCGGTCACGATCAAGATCAGACCGCCGAACCCGCTGAGCCAAAGCCGGGTGTTGTACGCCAGCCACCAGACCCACAGGACGAACCAGAGCAGGATCAGCATGATAAATGAGAATAAGAATATTTTCTTTTTCAAAGGTTCCTCTACACCCGAACCGGGATATTCTTCGACTTCAAATAGTCTTTCGCCTGCCGGATGGAGAACTCTCCATAGTGGAAGATGGAAGCCGCCAGGACCGCGTCCGCCTTACCCTTGACGATACCGTCCGCCAGGTGTTCCAGGGTCCCTACCCCGCCCGAGGCGATGACAGGCACCCGGACCGCTTCCGAGATCGCGCGGGTCAGTTCCAGGTCGAAGCCGCTCTTGGTGCCGTCGCGGTCCATGCT
>CAYXYA010000189.1:0-4763 GCA_964469185.1 uncultured bacterium
TCAAATGTTCGCTCCCAAACCCCAACAGAAAAAAGAGACGGGTGAAACTGCGATTCACGAGGCTTTGTCGTGGAGCCAGTTACCCTCGATGATCGCGGTGGGTTTGACGGGTGACATGATGAACGACCGGCTGGCCAACAACCAACCGCTCGGGAATTTGGGGGTCGTTCACGGTGTGATGGCGACCACTCTGTTGGGGACTTACTTGACTTCCTTGACGATCATGACTTTTTGAAAGGGGCTGCGATGAAAAAAATTTTGACAGGACTCTTGGTTTTTCTACTTCCGGTGGCTGGATTTTCCGTTGATTTAAAAGGAAATTGGATACTGGAAAAGTCCGAAATTACATATCAGGTCAAGCATCCCCTGCATGAGGCGGCTGGAAAGAGTTTATCCGCCAAAGGAAAAGGTGTATGCTATGGCCATATTTGCAAGTTTTTGGTGGCTGTTCCAGTCAAAAGTTTCGATTCGGGCGACGGCAATCGGGACCTGCATATGTTGCAAATTACCAGGGGAGGGGATTTTCCCCGCATTGAAGTGAATGTCCAATTCGTCCAGGAAAGTCTTAAGGGACTGCCGAAAGTCATTACGGCTGATTTGGAAGTTCAGTTCGCCGGTAAAAAGTTCAAATACCTCAAGGTGAAGTTGGCTGTCGAGCCTTGGAAAGCGGATGGGGCCCATATTACGGGTATCATTCCTTTGAACATCAAGGATTTCGCGATCGAAGCGCCCACGCTTTTGGGGATCCCGATCAACAACGAGGTGCCGGTGACGTTGAGTATGTATTGGAAGAAAGCAGCAGGCAAAAAGTAAAGTAAAGATCAGGAGAGGTTAAGCTTTTATGTCACAGACCATGGATGCCGTTATGCCGCAGAATCAAGCCAAGCCCGAGATCTTAGAAAAAGCGAACGCGAAGTCCTGGGACGGTCTCTCGCGGATGGCTTTCGCCGCCAACTGGGACCCTGAAGCGGATATCGATTGGAACAGGCCCATCGAATTGGGAAGCATCAAAGAAGGATGGGTGAACATCCTCCACTATTTTTACGAGGGCGAATGGCAGGGCCTGGAGATCATCCAGCGCTTGATGAACAAAGCCGCTCACATGTTCAAGATTAACGAGATGGTGACTTACTACTCCACCCAATGCTGTGACGAAGCCAAGCACTTATTCGTTTTTAGAAAATACCTCTATAAACTCAACTCTCCGCCGGCAAAGGAGAAAGCTTTCGACTTCCTGGTCTTTCTATCCACCAGTGGACCCATGGCGGTCGAGCGTTGGATCTTGGCGACTTATTTCACCGAGACCATGGCGGGGGCGATATTCCAGAAGGCGTTGGAATTGGACGCAATCGACGTGACGGGTAAAGATATGATCAAGTTGATGCTGAAGGATGAATCCCGCCACATCGCCGGCACCAAATTGGGCATACAGACCCTGATGGATCATTCGGGCCCCATCAAGACCGTCATTTTGAGATGGTGGTGGAACTTTTTCACCCGCTTCGCGGTCCGCGAGGTGCGCAGTTTGAAACCTTACGGCGATCAAGTCGGGATGGATCCGGAATACATCCTCCAAAAGTTCTACGCTAAAATGGCCGAGTTGGAAGAGTTCAATCAAAAGTTTTTGCAGGATAGTTTTTCGCAGGGTTTTTTGAATAAGACGAACGTGGCGGCTAAGTAAGACCATTCTGCCGTTGAAGCTCCGGCTTTTTCGGCGCCCGGGAGAGGAACGATGGGCAAGCGGCTTTTTGTGGGAAGTCTTCCATTTGAAACGACGGACGCGCAGTTACAAGAATTATTCTCGGCCTGTGGAAGGGTTGAGAGCGCGAAAGTGATCATCGATAAGATGTCGGGCCGTTCAAAAGGTTTTGGTTTCGTGGAAATGGCGACCGATCTGGAAGCTCAGGCCGCGATCCTGAAATTCAATAACTTTGCCCTGGGTTCCCGGCAAATGGTAGTCAATGAAGCTAAGCCGATGGAAGACCGCAAGAAGAGCGGCGGATTCGGCAATCGTGGCGGCGGTTTTAACAAAGGCGGCGGCCGTGAAGGCGGTTTTGGCGGCGGGGGTGGTTATAAAGGCGGCGGAGGCCGTGAAGGCGGTTTTGGCGGCGGCGGTGGTTTTAAGGGCCCGCGTCGTGAAGGCGGTGGTGGTGGCGGTGGCCGCGAGGGCGGCTTTGGCGGCGGCAATGAATTTGGCGGCGGCGAAAGTCGAAGGGGAATGCGGCGTGAAAACGGCCGTAAACATTCCAGTGATGATTTTGGGAACCGTTGATAGATCAAAAAAACAATAAAATAAAAGCCTTCTTCAAGATCTGAGGAAGGCTTTTTTTATAAAAAAAGGACCTTGTTTTGGGACAACTTTCATTTCTTCCGTTGGGCGGCTTGGGTGAGATCGGCAAAAACATGGCGCTGTTGGATTATGACGGCCAGGCAGTGATGATCGACGCGGGCCTCATGTTCCCCGACGATCGTCATCCGGGCGTGGATTACATCATCCCCGATTTCAATTTTCTCGCCGAAAAGCCGGGCTGGTTGAAAGCGATTTTGTTGACCCACGGCCACGAGGACCACATCGGCGCGGTCCCCTATATCCTTCAAAAACTCAACGTTCCCGTTTACGGGACCAAGTTGACCCTGGGATTCGTCAAAGCCAAGTTGGAGGAATTCTCCCTTCCGAATCCGCCGACTTTCATCGAGGTCGATCCCAAGAAAACCATCGACCTGGGGCCGTTCCATATCGAGTTCATCCGGGTGACCCACAGCATCGTGGACGCCTGCGGGTTGGCCATCACGACACCGGCGGGAGTCGTCATCCACACGGGCGATTTCAAGATCGATCCCACCCCTATCGACGGCATTCCCATCGACTTGAACCGGTTCGCCGATTACGGGACCAAGGGCGTGCTGTTGCTCATGTCCGACTCGACCAACGTGGAAAGGGAAGGCTACACCCTGTCCGAAAAAGTGGTTGGCGAGGAATTCGACAAGATCTTCCCCAAGGCGAAAAGACGTATCATCGTCGCCTGCTTCGCCAGCAATATCCACCGCGTCCAACAGGTGATCGAGGCGGCCAAGAAAGTCGGGCGCAAGGTCTGCATCATGGGCCGGAGCATGGTGCGCAACACGCAGGTTGCAAGGGACCTGGGTTATATGCATGTCCCATCGAATATGCTGGTCCAGCCGGATAATTTGAAAGGCATGGACCCCAAGGAAGTGGTCATCGTCACCACCGGCAGCCAGGGCGAGCCGATGAGCAGCGTCTCCCGCATGGCCATGGGGGACCATAAACAAGTCTCGATCCAACCCGATGACATGGTGCTCCTTTCCGCGCGCACGATCCCGGGCAATGAAAGGACGATCTCCGGCATCATCAACCTGCTTTACCGCCGCGGAGCGGAAGTCCTGTACGAGGCGGTCTCCGAGATCCACGTTTCGGGCCACGCTTGCCGCGAGGAACAAAAGATCATGATCTCCTTCGTGAGACCCAAGTATTTCATCCCGGTCCACGGTGAGTACCGTCATCTGGTCCTGCACGCCCGGTTGGCTGAGGAGATGGGAGTCCCCTCGCAGAACACCATCGTCCTGGAGAACGGCGAGAAATTCATCATCGAGGGCGACGAGGCGAGGATCGAGAAAGAATCCGAGGGCGGCACCATTTTGGTGGATGGCAAACATATCGCGGATGTGGGCGCGGTCGTCCTGCGAGACCGGCTCCATTTATCGCAGGACGGCGTGGTCGTGGCCATGATCACGGTGGATACGGCCCAGGGAAAGATCGTGGGCGGGCCGGACCTTCTGACACGCGGTTTTTCGGAAAGCCTTTCGGACGAGTTGATGAACGACGCGAAGGAACTCATCCGCAGTAAGCTGCAGGAAGACGTCCATGACAAAGTGACCGATTGGGGGACCGTCAAGGAAACGATGAGGAAATCGCTTCAAAAGTTCTTCAACCAAAAATCGAACCGCCGGCCCATGATCCTGCCGGTCATCATGGAGATCTAGATTGGGCTCAGCGAATCCCTTCGATCTCGGCGAGATCCTTCGGCAGGAACGCCTCGTGGCTCATTTCCAGCCCATCATCTCGGTCCGCAGGAAATCCATCGTCGGGTATGAGGGTTTGACGCGGGGTGTCCATCCCGCGACCCGTCAGCTCATCACACCCCGGGAACTTTTCGAGGAGGCGGGACGCCAGGGAATGACCCTGGAATTGGACCGTCTTTGCCGCAAGACGGTTTTGGAGAGCTTTCGGGGCATTCAAAAGGCCGACCCGGACGCGATCCTCTCGATGAATTTCGAGGCCTCGGTCATCGACCAGGGGGTCGCGGGATCGGGCAAATTGATCCAGCAGGTGACCGACGCCGGTGTCCTTCCCGAATCCATCGCTATCGAGATCATCGAATCCAACGTCATGAATCTGGAAGCGCTACAAGAATTCATCAAAAGCTGCCGGGAATTAGGTTTTTTGATCGCGCTGGACGACGTGGGCGCGGGCCATTCGAACCTGAACCGGATCCCCCTCTTGAAGCCGGATATCCTCAAGATCGACCGGTATCTGATCAAGAACATCACGAAGGATTTTTACAAACAGGAAGTCTTCAAGTCCCTCATCGGGTTGGCCCATAAGATCGGGGCTTTGATCGTGGCGGAAGGCATCGAAACCGAGGACCAGGCGCGATTCCTTAGGGGCGAGGGCTGTGACGAAGGGCAGGGTTACCTGTTCAGCCGGCCGCTGCCGGCCGCGGATTTCGAAGCGTGGCTGACCG
>CAYXYA010000190.1:0-4748 GCA_964469185.1 uncultured bacterium
TTGATCTCATTCGGTCTGCTCACGGTCGTGGTGGTGGGTACTGGAGCGGCCAGCCGGTACGTTACGCACGGACCGCGTAACGCGGTTGATGGGGCCAAGGCGTGCCTGGATTACGGGGCTTTGAGGGAAGAATACCGCAAGCTGATCAATGCGGATTTTTACAACATCGAGAACCACCGCGGCTACCTGGACGCCTACCTGGCAATCCACAAAGATCGAAATTCAAAGAGCGGGACGGGCTATTGGGGTGGCGAGGAGATAGAAAAACAATACAACGAATTCACCCTTTCCCGCGATTTGGCCGTTCGTGATATCGGTTTTTATGGTTTGGGTTATTTTTACGCCCGCCAAATGCAGCCGGATAAAGCCCTGTCGTATCTTCAAAAAGTACTCAACCGGAACATGACTTATTTGAATAACACCATCGGTTATATCTATCTGGGGAATAAACACCGTCCTGATCTGGCGCGGGATTATTTTTATAAGGAGATCGCCGTCAAGGGCAATCTCAGCGGGGCTGTTTTCAATTTGGCGAAATTATTTTTTGAGGGACGAAAGTTCAAGGAACTTGACGCTTTAAGCCGGGACAAGGACCTAGGAGGCTATTTTCCCGTGGCCTATCTGCGGTCCCTGGACCTAGCGGAAAAAAATGTCGGCGGGTATGTGAGTACGCTTTTCAGGTCCGAACAAAACGCCGTCTCGTTGGTGAGCCTTCTGACGAGCCTGGTCATAGCTCTGTTGTTCTTGGTCTATATTTATTTCGTCGATGTTTTCGAAAAGGAGAAGATATCCTTCCTGTTCGCGATCTTTGTTATGGGGATCCTCTCCGCGGTGCTTTGTACGGCGTTGTATGATTTGGCGGGATTCTATCTGGGGCTTCAGAGCACGGGGGACGATGTCCGCGACCTAGTCTATTATATTTTCGGGGTCGGCTTGATCGAGGAAACGGTCAAGGCGCTTCCTGTACTGATCCTTGTTTTTTTGACGAAACAATGGAACGAACCGGTCGACATCCTTATTTACGCCGCAGTCTCGGCACTAGGATTCGCTTGTCTTGAGAACGCCGGTTATTTTACGAATGTCGCCATCAGTCTTATCGTGGGCCGCAGTCTGTCGGCGGTCGTGATGCATGTTTGCCTGACCTGCCTGGCCGTATACGGGATCTTTTACCACCGTAATAAAAATGACCGGTTCGGGTTGTTTTATGTCTTCGGTTGTTTTGCCGCCGCTGTGGTTTTTCATGGCTTGTATGATTTCTTCATTTCCTCTTCGATGGGATTGGGGATCCTATCCACAGTGATCCTGTTCATCATGATGTTGATGTTCCGAAATATGCTGGAGAACGCCTTGGGCCAGTCGCCGTTCATGAAATCGAGCTCCCTGACGCTCAATTTATACCCTTATCTTTTTTACGGTGTGTTATGCGTGCTTTCGCTGCAGTTCATGGTCCTGGCTCTCGAATACGGCTTCGACCTGTCGCTTAAGAATTTAAGGTTCAATGTTCTCCAGTATTATTTCCTGGCTTTCGTCCTCATCGCCGACTTTGGCCACCTGCAGATCGCTCGAAAAAAATGGTCGTCCCTGTGGGCTCGCGAGCGGAAGAATTAAGATCGATCGTCGCCGATAAAACGCATTAGACTGAGCCCATGAATTATCAAGAACTCTCCCTAAAAGACAAAAAGTATCTGTGGCATCCTTTTACCCAGCAACGCGAATGGGTCAAGAATGACGACATCACGATCATTGCCCGGGGTAAGGGGACTTATCTTTACGACGTTAAGGGCAAGAAGTATCTCGACGGGGTCTCCTCCCTCTGGTGCAATGTTCACGGTCACAAGGTTCCTGAGATCGACAGGGCAATCAAAGAACAACTTAAAAAGATCGCTCACTCGACCCTGCTGGGTTCTTCGAATGAACCGTCTATTTTACTGGCCGAACGACTGATAAAACTGGCTCCCAAGGGTTTGACCCGCGTGTTTTATTCGGACTCCGGTTCGGAAGCCAATGAGATCGGTGCCAAGATGGCGTTTCAATTTTGGAGCCAGGTCAAACCCGCCCGCCCCAAGAAAAATCTCTTTCTCACCGTTCGCGAGGGCTACCATGGCGACACGATCGGCTCCGTCAGCCTGGGAGGGATCGATCTGTTCCACCGCATCTTCGGGCCGATGTTGTTCAAGACCCTCAAGATCAAGAGCCCCCACGATTATCCAAGCCGCAAAGTGTCTAACGCCCAATGGCTAAAAGATTGCGTGAAGGACGCCGAAAAGGTTTTTCGCCAATATGGTTCCCGTATAGCGGCGGTACAGATGGAACCTTTGATCGAAGGGGCGGGCGGGATGCTGGTCCATCCCTGGGGTTATTTGAAAGCTATCCGTCGATTGTGCGACAAGTATGACATCCTTCTGATACTCGATGAGGTGGCCACGGGTTTTGGACGGACTGGGACCATGTTCGCCTGCGAACAAGAGAGGGTGCGGCCCGACATCCTTTGCGTCGCGAAGAACCTGACGGGAGGATATCTGCCGGTGGCGGCGACACTGACCTCGGAAAGGGTCTACAAAGCTTTTTTGGGTTCGTTCACGTCCGGCCGCACGTTCTATCACGGCCATACCTTCACGGGAAATCAATTGGGCTGCGCGGCTGCTTTGGCGAACCTGGGTTTGATCGAGAAAAAAGAGTTCTTGAAGGGGGTCGCTGAAAAGAGCGGGATGCTTCAGGAGTTTTTAGGACCTTTGGTGGCCCACCCCCATGTTTCTGAAGTCCGCTTGCGGGGGATGATGGGCGGGATCGAGTTGATCAAAGATAAGAAAAAGAATGTTCCTTATAGCTATGCCCTGAAGATGGGGTACAAAGTATGTGCGGAGGCTAAAAAGAGGGGCGTTTTGATGCGTCCTTTGGGTAATGTAATAGTCGTGATGCCGCCTTTGGCGATCACTAAAAAGGATTTGTCATTCCTGGTGGAAGTGATAAATTTAAGTATCGATAAAGCGACAAAGGCATAGTCGGAACGGTCTCTTGGATACCCGCCATTTTTCAGGGAGGATGACATGAAATCATTGCGCGTTTGGATCTTGGTTTGTCTCGGGATATTGGGAACAGTCTCGGCCGCCTTTGCCGCGACAGCGGCCGACTATTATCAAGCCGGCCTGAAGTTTTATACCGCCAAGGACTATACCCAGGCCCTTCCTTATTTAAACGCCGCTTTGAAACTGGAACCGAATAATTCGCAGGCGCTTCAAGTGAGAGGCTATTGTTATTACGCCTTAGGTCAATACCAGAACGCGCTCCTGGATTACCAGAAACTCTCTTCGCTGAACCCTTCTGATTCTAAACTGACCGCTTTTGTGGGGCAGATCAACGCCAAGTTAAGAGCCGCTAGCCATAAGGGCTCCGCGGGGAAAGGTGCCCCTGCTGCCGCCGGGATTTCTGCCGGCGCGGGAGCACCGGCCAAAACGGCGCCTGTCGCGAGCGCGGGAACTTCTGTGGCGGTTCAACAAGGCAGTACGGAATTGGCCGGTTACCGTGAAGGTTTGGTCGCTGTGATGAGCGACTGGCTTAAAGACTATCGAAAAGAAAATCAAAAATGGCCGGAAAGTTTGGATGTGTTCCTAGAATTCCTCAATGATAGTCGGAAGCATAAAAACGAGGGATGGGAAACGAACAAGTATTTAGGTTTAACTTTTACTGAAATGCCGGACGGCGCTCTTTCGGTGAAGTTCTCTTTCAAGAATGAGGATCTGTCGGGCGACGCGCAGTTCACGCTAAAAGCGAACCCGTGACCGCCTGGGCCGTCTTTTTGAATAAATACTGACCACCTTTTCGGCCCGCCGGATGTGTTAGAGTAGCCCCCTTATGACGAATCAAAACCTCGTAAAAAATCCATCCATCCCCAAAACTGTCGCGGTGATCAGTCTCGGTTGCCCCAAGAATACCGTCGATTCGGAAGTCATGCTGGGCAAATTGGCCAAAGACAACTACGCCCTGGTCAAAGACCCGTCCCAGGCCGAAGTCGTGATCGTGAACACCTGCGGCTTTATCGAGGCATCCAAAAAAGAATCAATTGATACCATCCTGGAAGTCGCCAAACTCCGTAAGACCGGGAACTTGAAGTCCCTGGTGGTGGGCGGCTGTCTGGCGCACCGCTATGGCGATGAACTGAGAAAAGAACTGCCGGAGATCGATATTTTGTTCGGGCTCAATGACGTGGAAAACGTGGCGACGCAGATCAAAGGGGTTTCGCTGCCTGCTCATCCGGGTCATGGGGAACGAAAACCGCTTTTGCCGAATTCTTTGAGTGAGGCTACTTATGTTTATGACGCCTCGTCGCCGAGACTTCTTTCCACTCCCGGCCATTTCGCTTATGTGAAGATATCCGAAGGCTGCGACCTACCCTGCACTTTCTGCATCATCCCCAAGATCCGCGGACGTTACCGCAGCCGGTCGATCGAGGACATTGAGCAGGAAGCCCGTCAGTTGGCCGCTCAGGGAGTCAGGGAGCTTTGCCTAGTGGCCCAGGACAGCACCTGGTACGGGACCGACCGCTATGGAAAGCCGAAGATCGCCGAGCTGTTGGACAGGCTCGCCAAGGTCGATGTGGAGTGGATCCGGCTTCACTATTTATATCCCAGCCGCGTGACCGACGAGATGCTGGAGGTGATGGCGGCCAATCCCCGGATAACGCCTTATTTCGACGTGCCTCTTCAGCATGCCAGCGACCGCATCCTCAAGTCCATGCAGCGCATCGGCGA
>CAYXYA010000191.1:0-764 GCA_964469185.1 uncultured bacterium
CCAACACACCGACTCAGACCTTGACGAACACTGCCACGGTCACGCCGACGGGTACGCCCACGAATACCAACACGGTCACATCCACGAATACCGCCACGAATACGGCTGTTTTTACGGCCACCCCAACCTTTACTGATACGCCGACCCTTACCGCGACGTCCAATCCCAGCACTTCGGGTGCGCCTGGGATCTATCCCAATCCCGTCAGTTCGGGTTCAACGATCAATGTGAGCTTGAATTTAGCCAGTAAGTCCGATGTTCGATTGGAAGTCTTCACGACCGCTTTCCGAAAGGTCAAGGATGTGTCCCTCCTTCAGTAGCTGCCGGGCGCGAATGTGACGCTTGAGATGGTGGATCGGGATGGGGTGAAAATGGCCAACGGACTTTATTATCTGGTGATCATCACGAACCAGGGCAGGCATGTGAATAAAGTTTTGATCTTGAGATAATTCGAAAAATGGCGGGGTTGACGGGGCTCGAACCCGCGACCTCCTGCGTGACAGCGTCAAGACCGGCGTCTCTCGCGATTCAAAAATGATTGTTTTACAACGAAAAAACTAATTGGGTATCCCTTCGGTACTAACCGCTGTCCTATTCGTGTCCTTGGACCTCGCCAGCCGGTTGAGGGCTTCCAAACGATCCTCCCGGTCAATCCGGTTGTACCGCTTGAACATGGCGTAGGTCTTATGGCCCGAAATGGACATGATGACCGACTCGCTCACCCCCGCCTTCCTCAGGTTTGTGACCGCGCAATGCCGGAGGTC
>CAYXYA010000191.1:774-4742 GCA_964469185.1 uncultured bacterium
ATCCCTGCCGCACGGACCGCATTCCAGAAGGCGGTCTTGATGTTCTTAATGCGTTGGCCCTTATGGGTAAAAACGAAAGGTACGCCCAATGTTCTCGGAGTCTTATGGATGATTCCAACCAACTCCTCGGTCAACGGAACTTCCCTTTTCTCCTGGGTCTTGGTATCCGTGGCTTCAAGAATGATGACCTTATGCTTTAAATCAACCTGGTCCCACCTCAAGCCAAGAATCTCGCCCCTCCTCATGCCCGTCCAATAAGCCAACTGGACAATTGCGGAAAGTCGGGGTGAACAACGGTCCAAAAGCGCTTCATACTCCTCCTGCGTCAACGTCCGGTCGCGGGATACATCTTTAAAACCCCGGACACGCTGAATCGGATTTTTTTCCAACTGCCCATTTAGGACAGCCCGATTCAGTATGGACTTGAGCAGACGAAGTTCCCCATTCAGGGTCATATTAGAAAGAGGCTTTCCGGGGTACTTAAGGTGCCCTGCTTTCCCCCGTTGGGTCAAATAACCATCAACGATATCGGCATTCAGGTTTTTCAATAACCGGGAGCCAAAATAAACCTTGAGTCTCCCGATAATCAGCCTGTCGCTCCTGAAGGTCTTCTTCCTTGCTTCGGAATAAACCAGGAACGAATCCGCCGCTTCATTGAAAGTGGGTTCCGGTTGTTCTTTAGTCAAGAATTTCCCCGACGCTATTTCCTGCATGTGCTCCGCAAGGATTTTCTTTGTTTGAACAAAAGGAATAAGGCCCAGACGAACCCGCTTTCTAACTCTTTTACCTCCTTCCCTTACCGAATAATCTAAAAAATACCCAGCTTTATCCTTTCGGAGAAACTGGGGCAATCCGTGAACATTAGGTGCACTCATCGCTTCCTCCTAATGTCACTGGCACTTCGTAGTTTAGCACTTTCATTCACGGGTTCCCAAGACCCATTTGGTCTTGGTTGGTGGAATATCCGTTGGAAGTCCGACAACCAAACTCTCGGGTGCCTTCCAACCTTTACGGATGGAAGGATACCCGCCAAGCGCCAGTAACAAACGGTATTGACCGGAACCCCGGCCATGAGGGCCACTTGTTGATCGTTCAATAGGTAATCCCCACCGTTTCTCCGGCGTTCCATTTTTCTTCTCTCGTCCATGGTTCACTCCGGCCACTTCCCGTTTAATTCCCAGTTGGGGATGCACTTTTCTTCTTGTATTCCGCCACCGCCACCTTTTCCAACTCCCCTTTGGCCTTGGGGTTGGCATTACAAAAGTGGAAATAGTCGCCTTCCTTCTTCCCAGGCCGGGAGGGAAACCCGACGAATAGGCCGCTTCCATCCTTCTTCTTGACCAGGGTCAAATCGTTAAAATAAAACTCATAACCGGCGATACCCACCTTGGCATCGAAAAACGCCTGGGTGTTTTCTCCCTCATACGGATACATCCTCGTCACCTTGATCTTTAAAGCCATTTGCTTCCTCCTTGTGAAGTAGTACAGCTAAACCCATCACTTCCGTTGCGCCTCCTTATCCCCCAAAGTGTTCCTCGCCAATTCCAAAGCCTCGGCCCGCCCTTTCTCACCTTCGGTTTCCAAAAAATGCCACCAATGCGAAGCACCTTTCTTCTTGGAGTTTTGATGGAGAATTTCAAGCAGTTCCGGCGTGTACTTGACCGGCTTTATCCCCACACTCCGAAATTCCCCTCGAAATACCACGGTGTTTCTTCCGTTCTCCTTTGCGGCATAGAGTCCGTGATCCGCCGCCGTTAAGATGCTTTCCAGGTTCGTTCCGTCTTTGCCCCACTCCACAATGGCCTGGGAGATAGTCACCGGGTAATGGATGTTGAAGATTTCATCCTTTTTATGGTCCAACCCATCCCTGAAGTGCCTGATGTCCTCCTTTTTGATGATCTCATTAGCTTCTTCGGCGACCCTTTCCTCGCAATGTTTCCTGAAAGCCTCGGCCTTCTCAACGGCTTCCGCCTCGGTGCCGTCGTAAACCCAGACGATCTCCTCGCCTCCGTACCGCCAAATTTTGTTTTTGGCGAAAATATGCTGGCCTGTTTTGGCAAGAGCCTTCAACACGGCGTTTCCCACCTGGTGGTTGTAGTGAACGTCGTTAAAGGACTTGAAAAAGTCGATGTCGGCCATAGCAACAAAGAACTGGCGTTTTCTGCGGGCGGCCAGCGCGGGGATCTGCTGGACGGCGGCCCGGTCGTTAAAAAGCCCCGTGCGGTGGTCAACAAACGTTTCCTGCACCAGGTTTTCCTGGGTGGTCTGGTTTTGGGATTCGACCCGCATTTCCTTTTCGAGAAAAGGATCAAATAACTGGGCAAAGAGCCACTTGAAAGGTTTCACCTTTTTTAATTTTCCCAGGGCTTCCATCCGCTTTTTCTTTTTGGCCAATTCATAGAGTTTTAAGACCTTTGCTTCTAAAACCCCCGCTTGCATGAGGGTCGTGCAAAGGGCGATGGTGCGGTGGTACTGGCCGTTGGCGCAATGAGAGAGGGCTAAGAGGGTTAGGTATCCATAATTTTTGGGATACCTTTGGGATAAGGACTCAAACTTCTCAATCGCCGCCTCAAACTTCCCGGTATAAAGGCAAAGTTCGGCATCCAGGGCTACCGCCTCAAGAAAATCCCTTTTAACCACGAAAATTTCCCTCAGGGCTTCCTGGCAGTCGGAATAGTTCTTCAAAAGGAATTGAGCCCTCGCCAAAAGAACCAGGCTCTCCGGCATCCTTGGGGAGAAACCGTGAAGCATGTTGATGACTTTCACCATGGAGTCGGGCTTTTTGTAATGGGCGTAAATCTTCGCCGATTCCAGGTGGGCTTCCACGTTCTGGGGCTGGTGCTTGGCGATAACCTCATCGAAGAGTTTCAATGCCTCCCTGTACCGCCCCTTTTCCATGAGCAAATGGGCCGATTGAAGGCACCTTTTCGCCAATTCGGGGTTTATCTGTAAGGACTTTTCTTCCATGCTCACAACCTCTGAAAATTAGTCACAACCAATTTTCCGTTCTCGTTCTTGATAACCACAACGATGTGGAACGGAAGCTCGATTTGGGAACCAGGCCCTCTCGCGTCCGAATTAAACAGGTTTTTGCCGATGACCCTGACCCAGTAATGGGTTCCATCCGCGTTCTCCACCGTTGACCGGTCGATCTTTTGGTAGGAAACATAAGCCTTGTTATCGGATAGGAAGGCGATCCATTTGGGGTCAAGGAAAGCCTCCTGGTAGTAGCTCATCATGTTGTCGCTCATCAAATTCGCCACTTTATCCACTTGGTGGCTTACGTCCGTGTAACTCACGTTGAAGGCCATGATGGTGAACTTTTCCGCGAAATCCTTGATCGGCGCGGTTTGCGCATCCTTATCCCTATCAACCGTACCGCCACCTGTCTCTTTGACCGCGCTATCCTCTTGTCCCGGTTTTCCAATTCCCCATTTAAAGATAGAAACTGCCCCAATCGTCATGAGCAAAAACACCCAAATGATTGTCACGGCGTGGTTCTTTTTCTTTGGTTCCCCCTCCACTTCGTCCAGGATGGTCATTCCATCCTTTTTTTCAGGCTCCGTCATTTCATGCCAATCCTTCATTGAAAGATAAATACAAGGAGATTGGTATTGTCCCGATTTCCTTTAATGTTATTTCCACAGCTAATCGGGACATGCCGACCTTCAATAAACCATTCAAAGGGGTCGGTATAGTCCCAATAACCTCGATCATCTTTTTTCGTTTTAAAAATTGGGACATGCCAATCCTTCATTGAAAGATAAATACAAGGAGGTCGGTATGGCCCTAATGTCCACAATCATTTGTTTTGGCGTCATTAGGGCATTTCCAACGTTTTGTCGGTTTTAAGTTTTGCCAGCATTTGTTTTTCCTTGGAAATAGGTTTTAAGACGGCATTGTTTTCCTTGTCCTCGATCCATTTGGCGATGGCGGCTAATGCGCTCAACGGGTCATCCTCGGAGGCG
>CAYXYA010000192.1:0-4735 GCA_964469185.1 uncultured bacterium
TTGGTCGCCGTAAAAGCCGGCGTGTTGGTCGAGCTGTTGGTCGCCGTATTGGTCGCCGTACTGGTGGGCGTACTGGTGGCGGTATTCGTGGCGCTGTTGGTCGCGGTGCCGGTAGCGGTATTGGTCGCGGTGTTCCCGAATGTGTTCGTCGCCGTATTCGTGGCGGTATCGGTCGGAGTGCTCGTGGGTGTATTCGTTGCCGTGTTAGACGCTGTACTGGTCGCGGTATTTGTAACAGTATTGGTAGTGGTATTCGTAGCCGTACTCGTCGGGGTGTTGGTCGAGGTGTTTGTCCCCGTACTCGTTGGGGTGTTAGTCACTGTATTCGTCGATGTACTCGTAACCGTATTGGTTGGAGTTTGGGTCGCTGTGTTAGTAGGTGTCGCCGTATTACACACTTCCAATTGAATTGCCCCACCCCACCAAAAGGGCGCTCCCCCGCTATTACCGACTTTAAGGGTCACCGCCCCAGCTGAGGTGGTTGTATTATCCACCAGTGAGCCATCCCCGTTCGTGGACCCGACGGCTGTCGTGGTAAAGGTGACCGCTCTTAAATTCCCCGTGATGTGGGTTTGGGCAGTGGCAGAGGCATACGAGAATCCGCCTACCAAGAAGTTACCCGCTCCCACCGTCATGGAAACTTCGGCGGTTTGCGAACTTCCGGAAGCGGTCACACTGCTTCCCAAACCACACACACCTGTATACTGCGCAATCTCAACAGTGTAATTCGCCGCAGTCGCAATATTCGTGTAAATTGTTATAGATGCTGCGTTAGACGTCGCGTGGGTCTCGAAAATTTGTATACAAGGATAACCTGCCTGGACGAGCGACCCGGCAGTGTTATAACTTGCGATACTCACAGGAGACGAATAGATATTCCCGCCCGAATCCGCAACCTGACTGACTGCCCAACCGGCAATGTTATCCCGCAAATTAACTATCACAACGACATCCTGTCCAGCCATTATCGATTGAGCACCCGACAACGAAATAATGAGCGGATTCAAAACAACGGTCTGAGCGACGGCTACGGCACTGCCTGATACATAGGCGATCGCGCCCTGGGCTTTGGGAGCCCACAGAGCGGCGACAATAAACACCGTTAACAGGGACGGTATCAAACGGCGTTTCAAACGAATGCCGACAAAATCAAAAATCCTTTGAAGGAAAAGGAATTTTTTAAAAATTTTCAATTCAACCTCGGTTCAAAACCTCACCGCAATCAGGACAATATTTGGGTCATGAACACCACGCATGTGGCTTAAAACCAAACAAAAATTCCTGAAGGACAAAAGTGTCAACGCTGATCTCTTCTTCCTGATGCCGCCTGGCAATTCCTCACTCTCAAAAGTTAGCCGGATTTGTTTGATGCTTAAACGCTGGAATAACCGCAAGTAGTCATGAGTGAATCAATTTTCCCTCCGCGACCCATAAGGGCACTACGTCCCAGAAACCGGATTGTGCAGAAACAACGCCTTCAAAATGGAATCGGTGACGATCAAGGAGCTGTTTCGACTCAACGCCGGAAAGTTGTATACACCCGTCAAGACGCCCGAAAGGCATCTCCCTTTACCTCTGCCGGGTCGTATCCCCACATAACAAAGCACTCGTGCTCTTCCCCAAATCACGGGACATCAAACAGCCCTCGAAAAATTCCCTACCGCCCTTCTCAATAACCCTCGCCGTTCGCAAAGAGCTTCTTGGCTTCGATCTTCTCCCCTGGCCACAAAACTGCCCTTTCTTGAAAACCTGTCTAGTAAAGACATCGCTTTTTTATGAGGTTTTTGCTCAAAGTTATACATTTAATGATTAATTTTATAAAGTCATTAAATTAGTATAAAATACTCAACAAATGAAAGAGAGATGGTTTTATCATAAGGTTTTCGTTTAACTTGAGGTTTGTCATATTTCTTATGCATAAAACAACACCCGAGGAAAAATCAATGGCCCGTATGCCCGTACCACCTCCGCCCGGAGCCGAGAGCTTCGGCAAAAGACTGGCACGTCTAAGAAAAGCCATTGGGCTTTCCCAAAACGACTTGGCCCGCGAAACGGGGATTTCCCAAAGGATGATCGCCCATTACGAAGCCCGCGACGGCAACCCGCCTCTTCACGCGTTCCATAAGCTGTGCAAAACTCTAGAAGTCACTGCCGATCAGTTATTAGGTCTAGAAAAAGCCAGGAAGGAATCGGCCAAGGACAACCGCCTTAGCCGTCGTATTGCTGAAATAGAAAAGCTATCCCTTTCCCAAAGAAAAGAAGTAGCCCGTTATCTCGACACTTTTTTGAAGGCTTGGAAAAATACGGAAGGAAAATTTTAGTGAGATAAGCTTTGACTTTTCTCATATACAAAAAAGTTATGCGGAAACAAAATTTGAATCCGATTAGGCATGGAAGAAATGATTGTGCAAAGCCGTTACCTACAACGCGTTTTTCAGGATCACGCTCATGATCGGATTCTCTTCGTCTTGAAAAAAAAGGTTGCCCCATGACCATGCCGGCCTTCGTCGGTGTAAAAGCCTTCCAAGTGCTCAACGCCATAAAGCCAGTAAAGAATTTCCATCAACCTTTACCGCTTTTGATGGAAATCCAACTTTTAATACGGTTTCAGTTTTATTCAATCGCCCTTGACCCTGTTAATTTCTCAATTTTGGCGGCATCAAGCTTCGTTTCATGCGTTTTTACGAGTGATGTCGAAGCTATAGCTAAAATCAACTCGGAAATAAAACCGTTTCTAATTTTAATATTTTTCTTCATTGTCGGTTTCAGAGAAAACGGATTTTAGTACTAATTCTACGTTCTTCATTTTTCAAGAAGGCTCCCCATCGTGGACCAGCCAGAACGTTAGATTGTGTTAAATGACCATACAACTACATGGCGGGACAAATAGTGAAACAGGTCGTGCCGTATATAATTGGTTCTATCTTGACGAAATTATTCCAGCTCCGATTTTTTAATTAATGATTCGGAACAGTTGTAATCTGATAACCCGCTCCTGGGTTGTCCACTCCAGGTCCCTGTGGTAAACAAGGTCAGAACTATTTAAATTGTTTTCGCCATTAACACCAGATCATCATATTTACCTTTATATTTTCGAGCGTTCTTCCTGACCCCCTCGACTTTAAAACCTGATTTTTTATAAAATCGAACAGCAGAATTATTGGTGGCGAAAACTTCCAATTGTATGATTTCAAACCCTTTTGTCTTAGCGTTCGTCAAAATCCATTTAAGAAGTTTGACACCTACGCCTCTTCCACGGAACTTAGGATGTATACCCATTCCTAAGACGCCAACATGATTCGTGATCAGATGCCGGCATGACTTGATATTACACCAGCCAATGACTTTTTCAGAATCTAACGCAATCGCGGTAATGCCGTTATTCTTTTTAGTCTCATTGACGATTTTCGATATTTTTTCAATGACGGCGCTTTTAGAATTAATAAATATTTTCGTTCCTTGGCGATCCTATCGATCAATTCACGAAAAACTTTGAGATATTTTTTCCGCATCGGAATGACCTTCAACATTTTGTCCTCCGAAATGAATAATTTGTTGTGGGGATAGTTTTAACGATCCGTTATCTTGAATTCGAACGCGAGAACAGCCTTAGCGCATACGCCCATAGGCCACGAGCGCGGCCAGGATAGCGGGTACCACACCCCAGAGCATGCCCGGAAACCCGGCGTACTTGGAGAACAGTGCGATACCCAAGAGCCCGTTAACGGCCAGGTATATCGCCGCGATAGGGGTTACTTTGGGAACGACCAACCCTATCGCGAACAGGACCTGGAGCGCGGCAATGACCATCCAGACCGGCTTGGGCAGATCATTCGCCCAGGCGCTTTTGAGCTGTTCATAATTAGAGAACGTGTAAACCCCACCGATCAAATTCCACAACCCCAGCAAGATCTGAAGAACCCATAGCAGAATGTTCATTCACCTTCTCCTTAAAGATCAGACTCACCCATCGGTTCCCCTGTTGTTTTTGGTTCTTCCGTTGGTTTCGGCTTCGCTTTGGGTTTTGCCTTCACCTTAGCCTTCGCTTTGCCTGTCTCCCGAAGCTTATGCGTAGGGAGAGGCTTCGGCTCTAACATCTTGATGAATTTCTTCGCGGACTTCGTATCCGGGTCGATCTTCAAAGCCCTCTTGTAATACTTCAAAGCCAGCGCGTTATGGTCTTTCACTTTCGAATGGAAGTGATAGATCATCCCTAACGTCGCGTTCGCTTCAGCGTAATAGTAATACTGCACCTTGGGTTCGTCTTCCATCAAAGCCTGTTTGAACTCATCGATGGCCGCCGGAAAATCCTTCGCGTCGTAGGCCTTCATGCCCGCCTTGTAATGTTTTTTCATCAAAGAGCCTTGCGCCACGGGCGTCTCGATCACAGCAGGTGTCGAAGTGGGCGTAAAGGTCGGAGCGGCTGGTTCGCGGATCGTGATGGCTGTCGCCGTCGGCGTCACGGTCTTTTCAAAGCTCAAAGGAACGGAAGTGGGCGTGGGCGACATTGAGGGTTTAGCCGTAGGCGAGGGGTTCGGGGTGGATGCGACTTTGGGCAGGTCGAAAGACATGCTCAAACCGGCGCGGAAGTTGATGAATTGAAAGCCCGAGTCGAACCAGTTACTGCCGGCCGAGAGATCCAGATAGAAAGGCGGCGCCAATTGAGCGCGGCTTCCCAACCCGATCTTCAATTGATTACCGGGACCCGTCGTCAGACCCAGTCCGGCTCCGGCAT
>CAYXYA010000193.1:0-4677 GCA_964469185.1 uncultured bacterium
CTTCTTTCAGCTTTTGATTGGCATCCTGGACCTCCAGGGTCGTGGCCTCCAATTCAGCCGTGCGCTCGGCGATGCGTTCCTCCAATCCTGCATTTAACTTGCTGATGGATTCATTCTGCGTTTGGATCTCCGAGAGCATCCGGTTGAAGGCGTCGGTGAGCGTTCCCAATTCGTCCTCGCTGTATTTTGGGGCGCGGACAGAATAATCCTGGCGGGAGGAAACGATCCGCACGGTCTCGGCCAAAGCCAGGATCGGCCGGGAGATCTGTCCCTGTAAAATGTTCGAAAGCAGGATAGCCAGGATAAAAGACGCGATGAGGACCAGCGCCGAGAGCAAGGCATAGTCCTGGTAGCGGCTGGTCAAGACCGAAAGGTCCGGCTGGATATAGACCATCCCAAGCGCCCTCTCGCCCTGAACGATGGGACTGAATATCTCCAAACGCCCGGAACGGTAACCGGATATCCCGATCGGAGGGGGAAAAAGATCCGTTCGCGCGTCAGCGGGGTACTTGACGAATATCTTTCCCTGAGCGTCATAGATACAGGCCGCCACAGTCCATCGGTCGGTCTTGAGCGCGCTCAGCACGTCCATGGCGTCGCTCTCGTTGTGGAACGCCAGCGCCGCGGTCGAGTTGGCGGCGATGATCCTGCCGCGCGTCGAGTACCCCTCCACCAAGCCGTTGCGTATCGTAATGATCTCATAGGTGACGAATGCCGCGCAGGTCACCAGCAATATCACGGCGCTCTTCAGCAGCAGCATCGTCATCAATCTTCGCCGGAGGGGCATGTCCTTGAACGCCATGGTCAGTTCCTTTCCGTTCCAGCGATCTCCGCCAGACGCAGTAATTTGGAACTGATCTTCAAGTGGGCGTTTTTAGCCGACCCCATGTTGATCCTGAAATGGATCTTACCGCCTTCCATAACAAAGCGGATCATGCCTCCGCTCCGGGCGAAATTCTCGATATCGCTGACCGTGAGAACGTTTTTACCCTTCAAAGCGGCGAGGATCTTGGTCAACCGTTTGCTTTCAGAGTTGCTGACGTACAGGATCTGGGCGCTGTGGATATCCTCCAGGCGGCTATAACGCCGGACAACGATCGGATGACCGCCCACTTTTTCGCCTTGAACGTTCTCATCCAGGAAAGAACCGAAGGGATCGTCCCCCAGGACTCCGATGCCAAAGGGCTCGTCCTCGCACGCGAAGGTGTGGGCCGGCCATTGGACAAATTGGGCGAAATTAAAGAGGAAAACGGCTTTGATCTGATATTCCTTGGAGATCGGCGTCCCCGCCGCCCACAGGAGCGAACTTGCCGACAACAAAACAAGCAAGACCCATCTCATACGGATCGTCCCGAGCCGCCTGAAGGCGGTCAGAACTGCCATGACATTTTGCCGTAAAAGGCCCGCTGGATCTCCTCGCGGGCCGGGTTTGGGAACCCGTATTCGGGATGATGTTCGTGTAACAGGTTCTGGCCCACGAGGGAAAGGTCGATGTTCTTCGTGGGATGCCAAGCGATACGGACATCCAACTCGAAATAACTGGGCACCGTTCCTACCACCGCCCCGCTGTTGGTGTGCAGTACGTCCACCCAACGCAAGGCCGGGTCCAGTTCGATATGGCCCGGCAAATCCATTGAGGAACGCACAAAGACCTGATTCTCAGGATCCACCGTCTCACTCTTGCCGTTGCTGATATCCATTTGGCCGGCCTTCACGCGGATGTCCTCTTTGAGCAGGTCATAGCCCAGGTGTAGGCGCCACTCCTCGAGCATCTGGTAATCGGCTGTGAATTCCCCTCCCCAAGTCCGCCCTTCTAGGCCGTTCATGATGACATAAGGGAAGAATGTGATGGGTGTGGGGCTGACACTGCGCAGATCGTCGTACTCGTTGTAAAAGGTCGAGATCGAGGTCGAGAACTCATCGTTCAACTTGGCTCGGTATCCCAGTTCATAAGCGACCACGATCTCAGAGATGAACCCGGATCCGCCGGTCAGGATGGGCGTGGCTGAATTCGGGGCGATGATATCTCGGTCAAGACGAGAAGGAGCCCGGACCGCCCGCGAGACCGCCGTCCAAATGGTTTGTCTATCCGTCGGCGACCAGGCGATCCTGCCGCTCGGCTCCAACTCATATCCGGTGAAATCGTTATGCTCGATCTTGCTTCCCAGAGTGAGGGACAATGTCTTGGAGAACTTGATCTCATCCTGCAAGAATCCGTTGTACAAATTGCGATTCAAGATCGCCGGGACAAAAGCGATGATCGGGGCGTTTTGGACCGCGTCATGGGTCGCCCGGTAGCCGAATCCCCAGAGGATCAAGTTCGACCCCCCAAAATTGAAATGGTGTTGGAAATCCAGGTCGTAAGTGTCGATGTCGTCGATCAGGGTCCCGGCGGCTCCCAAGGGGCCCGCGGGAATGGGGTCGACCCAGTGCGTTCGGTCATAATAAAGCTGCAGGCTCATGGAGGAATCGCTCGAAAAAGTGTGGGACCAGCGCGCGATGACATTGCCGCCGCCCACTAGGATAGTGCCGGCGCCCGTAGCCAGGCTTTCGTCACCCTCATAAATATCCCCCTGCAGGGTATAAGCGTCATCCGGGAAGGGTTCAGCGTCCATCCGGAAGCCGCCCCGGACCATTCGCCAGGAATCCGCCGCCTCGCTCCCATCGGCGAAGACCGCGTTGTCACGGTCGAAATATTTACCGTAAACGCGGAAATAAGCGTCCGTTCCTAATGTGCCGCCATACCTGACCATGTCGAAATTCCTCAGCTCCGAACCGGTGCCCCCTTCCACATAGGTCCCCTGAGTGTCCTTGGAACTCTTACTGATGATATTGATGACGCCGTTGACCGCGTTCGAGCCCCATAACGTTTCCCCCCGGGCCGCTGATCACCTCGATGCGGTCCAAGTCCTCCAGCGGGTAATCCTGCACATCCCAGAAGACGCCGGAATGAAGCGAGGAATAAACACTCCGTCCATCCATCAAGACCAGGAGTTTGTTCGCCGAACTACTGTTGAATCCCCGGGCACTGATGGCCCAGGTCGAGGAAGTTTTCTGGGCGACATCCAGGTTATCCACCAGCCTCAAAGCCTCCGGGATGCTCGAGGCCCCCGAGCGGCGGATGCCCTCCCCCGTGACCACCTGGATCGCGGCCGGCGCCTGCCAGTAGGGCTCAGGTTGTTTGGACACGGAGGTGACATCCATGTCCATCAGTTCTTCCAAACTCAGTTTCTTTAAATTTCCCGGAGTAGCCTCCTCTGTTTGAGCGAAGGACGGGCCGGTCAACAAGCCCAGGACGACCATCACCTGAAGGAGTGTCTTCGACAAAAAAAATCGGCAGGATCCCACGGCGGATGATCTTAGGGAGTTCTTCTTGCTATTCATGCAAGCCTCTCTTGAATGGGGATGGAACGGACAGTCTCATGACGAAAAGTCCTCCTCTGGTGGGACGACCTTTATTTCTTGTTCGCCGCGACATTTCCCTTGGGACGGGCGGTATGGCTTCCCTTTTTGAACTCCGCGTAATCATGCAGGGACTTGATCAAGGCTTTGACTTCCGCGAATCCCTTGGAGAGGAAAAAATCCGCCCCCAATTGAAGGGCTTCCGACGCCACCAGCTCGTCATAAAGACCCGTCAAGATGATGAGAGGCGTTTGAGAGTGGTCCTTTTCAATCACGCGAATAGCGTCCAGACCGGCCACGTCCGGAAGGAAAAGATCCAGGAGGATCAGGTCGATCTTTTCCTGCGCCAAACATTTCAACGCGCCCTCGGCAGTGGATTCGTACACCAGGTCGAAGTCGCCGTCGGCCCATTCGCGGAAGCTATCCTTGAGAAGACGAACATCACCGGAATTGTCCTCGACCACCAATATCCTCAACTTGTGATTTGAACCGTTCGATCCATTATGGGGCTGGAACCAGGAAGCCAGGTTCATCCGCAACAAACTTTTCGCGTTCTCGACGGTCGGTCCCGAGGCATCCTGACCCCTAAGATTGAGCGACGCCAATTTCGGCTCCAACCCGGAGTGATCCCCATTGGTCGGCGGCAAACGGAAAGCCGAACTCTCCGGCGCATGAGCGGGAGCCTCCTGCAGAAAACTTTCGACCGGCTGACCCAGTTGCCTGGCGATCTTGTAAAGCGTCTTCAAGGTAATGTTCTGTCCCGATTCCCAGTATTGGACCATCTTGACGCAAACACCGACCTGGTCGGCGAAGTGCACCTGCGTATGGCCCTGTTGGGACCGGACCTCCGCAATCTTTCTTCCGATCTTTCGTAAGAATTTTTTGGTGTCCTGGATGGTCTCGGGTGAATCCGCGGCGGCGGCCATCGGACCTCTTTTTGCTCTCACGCTTTTTTGTTGGACTGCCATACAAACCTCCTGGGGTTAGAGGGTGATCTTCCAAATGGGTTACGGCGGGATAAATCTGTTTCTTTATTTGTAATATCACTTCGGTAAAGGCGCGTACAACAAGAGATTATATTTTAGTCCTAAATATGTTTAGGGGCCCGCCCCGAGCTTAAAGCCATTGGATTTAAAGGAATTTTTCAAAAGAAAAACACTTGCAGGAGGCTACCCAATATCGCCTGTCAACCCGAGGAATCGACCGGGAGTTACATATTGAATTCCCTCGTAATGTTCCGTTTAGTGCTTTTTTCTTTCGCCCTCTTTCACAATA
>CAYXYA010000194.1:0-4656 GCA_964469185.1 uncultured bacterium
GGCCCCGCCACTCCAGTCCCTCTTTCACATCTTCTCCGGCGAACTTACGGACAGTCCAATTCCAAAGGTCATCGCCTTCTTTTACATAAGGCCTCATAGCAGGTCGATCATTCAACATTTTTCGAACTTGAGTTTCGCCATATTTAAGCTGTTCATCGGTTAATTTCAACATTGCCTCATCGCCATTACCTTCCACATAATTTGCATTGGGATGATTTTGGAATTTATTGGAGATGAGGAAAAGGCCCATTCCGACAACGACCCCAAATAAAAAAGCCAAGAAGATGACTTTCTTATCAGTCCCCTTGGCTTTTGTTTGAACTCTGTTTTTTCTCATGCCCATCGCATTCTTTTTTAAAAATTACTAATTTTTCATTATTTCAGATAAGGCAAGATCGGAGAATTCGGAGGAGAAAGACGTTTTAATTCCTTCCAGAACTCCTCCTCTGGTTTCACATTGAGCGCTAAATAAACGACTCTACTATTTTTACTCGAATAAAGTCTAAGCCATAAAAGATTTGCCATTCGAAAGGGTTTGATTGACACGATATCTTCCCAAGAAACAAAACCGCGAAAACCCGGAAAGGCATAGCTATAAATTCCATTTGAGGAAAGACCTATTGGAAAAATGAATGGATAGATCATTGAGAAAAAGAAAGAAGAAATAGCAAAGAGCAAATACACAATTAACACCGCAATCAAATATAAATGAGTTCCTTCATGCAATAAAATTAAACCAGTAAAAATAAAAACGGCTGAAAAAAACACGAACAGAAAAATCGGAATTATTTTCGGTTTAAATATCTTGGCGTCGAGCGGGAATTTAAAGGCCATAGCATCACTCCTTTTTAAAATGACTGGTTAAGATTTACCCGTTCCCCCGCCTTGAATCCGCTCTAATTTCTCGAGACCATCCAAAGCTCCTCGCTCCCGGGGATTGAGATTCAACGACATACGGAACGCCTGGGCCGCATCCAGATAATCTTTTTCCAGGAAAAACGCGTTTCCCATTTGGGCGTAGGCGTAAGGAGCGTATCGGAAACCCCCATGAGATTCCCATTGTAGGGATTCCTGAAAATGCTGGATCGCTTCCGGTGCCAGAGCGAGTGAAAGCTCCGCGTTAGCCAATTTCAAATACGTTATCCCCTTCAATTGCGGCTGGTGGTACTGAAGCGCTTTCTCATAGCTCCATTTGGCCACTTCCGGCATTTTGTTAATCGCGGCAAAATCTCCCGTGACCGAGCAGGCCTGCCCATAAACGTCTTTCATGATATCCGTATAATCATCCCAATATTTCCGCTTAGGCGGATCCATATTCCGCAATTGATATTGCGACCAAAGTTGGTCGAGTCGTTGGGATGTAAACGCGAAATTCTGGTCCTTCGTCGCGACCAAACGCCACAAAAGCCCGTCCGGTATGGCCGGGTAGGATTTTAAAAGCCAGCTCGCGCCTTCTAAATAGACATTGGTCATGTAAAAAGACCTTTCCGAAGCATGGGAACGGAGCATTTCCCCGATCGCCAGATCCATCGGAACATTGCCTTGAAGTCCGGTTTGAAGATACGGCCATCTGCGGGCAACATCGTCGCGGTACCAATTTTGATTGACCATCTGCATTGTGAGACTGGCGACATCAGGACGCTTCCCTTCCACGAACTGGAGATACCAAAGTGGAAGGATATCAATATCCCCGTTACAAAGAATGACCCCGCCCCGATTAACGGTTTTGAGCATGTTGAGGCCCTCTTCATAGGAAACCGTGTAAGCGCTTTGATCGTTGAAATTGTAATTCAAGCTCAGCGGCAGAAGAGCGAGACCCAAACAAGTCACGCACAGGGAAAACGTTGCCCAACGAGAAGTCGTTGTTCGGGAAACCCAATAGCCAAGCGCAGCCAAACCCGCCGAGGCGAAAAGCCCGATGACGAGGTAAACAGGGGTGAAAAAGTTATCCAATGTCCATTGGTAGCCTTCGGGAGGATTGTTGTATAAAACGACCCCGCCAAAAACGCTGGCGCCGAATAGGAAAAAGCCGACCGCATTGGTCCTTTGTTTCTGGAAAAGCCAAGCCAGCCCGACCAACGCCAAAAGGAAAACAACGAAGGTAAAAGAACCACCGAATTGATGCTGCGCCTGGAGCCAGAACCGATCGAGATTTCGGTGGAAGGTTACGAAAGACCTTTTGGCGCCCATTCCGGCGTAATTACCACGAAGGACGACGATGAGAAAATTCTTGAGCGCGCTCGGATTCCACCAATTGGAAACAGGCCCTTGCGCCGAACGGATCGGCAAATAGAGATAGGTCGAGAGCGGAAACAACATAAAGGTAAGTATCCGGGCTAAAGAAGCGCCTCCCAAAACGCTTCCCAATCGTTTGAATCTTTCGTAGAGATCGAAAGGCCGCAAAAGATTCTTGAGGAACTCAATGGGCGGGACATTCTTCTGAGCCGCCAAAAAGAACCAGACGAAAGCCGGGGCCAAAACAATTTGGGTTTCCCAGTGAACAGCTAAACCGAATCCAAACAGAAAAATGGCCAGCCAAAAACATTTTACGAACTGTCCCTCGTCGCGCATTTTGAGCAAAAGATAGAGAATCAACGTCGAAAAAAGCGTGTTGAAGGTATAAATGCTTCCTTTAGCGCCACAGGCTTGGAACCAATTCTCAAAAGAAAAGGCGAAAACCAGCGCGCCAAAAACGGAAGGAATCTCCCAAAACGGGGATGAGGCCTGAGGTGTATTTTTGAAGGTCTGACGAAGGATGAGATAAACCATGACGACCGAAAAAGCCCCCATCACCGACGAACAAAAGGTCAGCCGAAACATGGGTTGTCCTAATGGAAGCAAACAAGCGACTTTTCCTAGAAGAGTGTGGAGAGGATAGCCTGGGGAATGCGCCAAGGCCAACTGGTCGCAATCCATGATCGTTTCGCCGGAGTCATTGATATTGAAGGACGCGCACAAGGTGCGTAAATAAAAGAAAAGCGTAAAGAGGAACAACCCGATGGGAACGAACATGATGCCTCCCGTTCAAACGAACTGGAACACGATCAATACTTAAGAATACCGATATGGCAATAGGTTTCGTAGAAGGTGAAGAAAAACAGCAGGACCAACGCGGTGAGTCCGAGAAGAATGGTCCACCGTTTAGTAGGGCTCATTTTTTTGCGACTTGGCTTCCCGATCAACGCATCAAGCATTCCGACCCTCCAAGGATTTGTTAATTATATACCCAAGAAAGCCCATCGCTCGATAAGGCCTTTTCCGGGTTTTCGACCCTTTTCAAATAATTTATCAATAAACCCTTGAACCTAACGTTACGTGAGGTCCTATACTTCTTCCCATGGGCACACGAGCGTGGAGAGTCGGAGAACTTGCGAAGATAACGGGTCTTAGTATCCGGACTCTTCATTTTTACGAGGAGATGGGTCTATTAGTCCCATCGAATCGGACTGATTCAGGCCATCGGGTTTATGGCGAAAAGGAGGTCGTGAGGCTTCAGCAGATCCTTTCGCTCAAGCAATTAGGTTTTCCATTAGAAAACATCAAGAGTTGTTTGAATGAAAAAAAGATGTTTCCTGTAGAAATTGTTCGGGCTCACAAGAAGCGGATCGAGGAGGAAAAGGTCAACATTGAAAAGATATACGGTCTTCTCTCGCGGTTGGAAAAAGCGTTGGCGGCGAAAGAGGAAGTTTCCATCGATGAGGTAATTAAAATAATGGAGGCGATAACAATGTACGAAAAATACTTCACTAAGGAACAGCTTGAAAAAATTTCAAGAAATAAGGAAACTTTGGGAGAAAAAAAGTTAAAAGCAATTGGCACTCAGTGGCCCCCGCTCATAAAGGCTGTTCGAGCCAAAATGACCTGCCAAGCGCATCCCAATGACCCCAAGGTACAAAAACTTGCGAAGAAATGGAAAAAGCTGAGTGACGCAATTACCGGAGGCGATGTCGATCTTAACCTTGCATTTTCGGAAATGTATAAAGAAAATCCAACAGCTCCTCTTTATAAAAAAAATGGCATAGACTCGAAACTTGCAGATTACGTTGGAAAAATGTTGTACTGTTATTACTTGAACAAGTGATTGTTTGCGAACAGTTTATTTAACATGTTTTCCTATCCAATCCCCAACAAATACCAACACTTCCGGCGCAATAGCTTGCAGGTCATCGGCAGGTTCATCGGAAGCGTCAGGTTTACAAGCTTGAAATCCGTGGTTCACGTTAGGAAATAATTTCAGTTCGTGGTCTTTGTTACCGCCTTCATTCAAAGCATCGTAGATGGCCGGAAAGCTATCGTTGGGCGGAACAAACCCATCTTTCTCACCACTGATAGCTAAAAGGGGGCATTTCACCTGAGTCAAACTAGTTTTCGGATCATAACTCAAAAAGAATCGTCCCCAAGGCGAGAACAGATTGATTGTTTGCCCAATGCCCCGCCAATAAGTTTCAGCCTCTGCAATGGCCATAGGGTCGTCTTTTAGGACTGGCGCCAAGTCCCTTTTTTCGATCTCATCCATTTTTCTTTGGACAACCGTTTGGTCCTTTTCATTTTTTATCTCTTCCAAAACATTTCGAACCATTTGTTGCCAGAAAGAGGCCGCCCAGGCCGCACCTCTCATTTTGTCCATCATTTCACGTCGACGAAGCAGTATTTTTC
>CAYXYA010000195.1:0-1198 GCA_964469185.1 uncultured bacterium
AATCGGTGACGGATGGCGGTCTGAGTGGAGAAGGTCGAAAAGAAAAAAGCACTAAACGGAACATTACGAGGGAATTAAGTATGTAATTCCCGTATCGGTCAGCTCTTCCTTCTCCATATCTCCTGGTCCGCTATTTTCTTGTAAGGAACATAGTGGTCCTGGATATAGCGCGTGACCGCTGGGAATCTTTGGGTGTCGGGGATGTCGTCGATAGAGGAACCCCAAAAGCTGTTCTTGTAGAGGATGATCCGCACCTTTTTTCGCTCCAGGCTTTCCACGACTTGCCGCTGAAAAGCCATTGGGGCCGCGACCCACAAGCAGGGATAAGGCGTGGGGCTGGGCCTGTCCAAAAGGTAATACCAGGAGGCGTCGTTAGTGAGGGCGAAGAAGGGCTCGCCTTCTTTCAACTCTTTCTTCAGAAAAGCGACGACTTGTCTGCGGTCCTCGGTCAGGAAAGAGGGGTCCTCCCTTTTCAGCGGGAAATTCTTTTCCCATTGGTCGAACGCGGTTAGACGGTAGAGACAAAGAGCCAGAAGCGCCGCCCCGGAGATCCCGGCTCCCCAGGACAGCTTTTTGAAGAGGCGGCCTTCCCAAAACTTCCGGCATGAGTGGAAAACATCCAAAAGTATCAGTAGGTAGATCCAGATGAAGTTATAAGCCAGGTGGTCCAAGACCGGCCTTTCCAGGACGTTCCGAAAACAAAAAAGCGCGAGGAGCAGAAGAAGGGCTTGGACCCCGTACTCCAGGAGGAAAACCCGCGTTCTCTCCGCCAGAGGTTTTTTCTTCCCGAAACTTATCCGCGAAAAACTCACGACCATGCGGAAAACGTAAAAAGCCAAGGCCAACAACACGAAAACAAAACGAGGGTCATGGATGGGGTATGCCAGTTCGTCCGTCATCAATTTGTACCGCGGAAGGTCGCCGAACACGAAGCGGATGAACCCGTTGTAGTTCCATTGGAGGAAGAGTCCCAGGACGAGAGAACCGCAGGCCCAGCCGGCGAGTGTTCCGGCGGTATAAAGACGGCGTTGCCCCTTCCGGTTGAAACAGCATAAAAAGAAAAGCGCCGAGAAAATAAGGCTGGCGGCCATCAGATAGATCCCCCTGTCCACCGAATAAGCCAGGGCTAGCCAGGGAATGGCCGTGAAACAAAAGACGGCGAACAAAAATCTGGCCGGGCGTTTCAAGGGCGCATTGT
>CAYXYA010000195.1:1208-4650 GCA_964469185.1 uncultured bacterium
CTCCCGCTTGCCGCAAGATCGGCAGGAAGGCCAGAAGAAAGGCGGCGGTGAGGATGTCCCGTCCGGAAATGATGATCCAATGAAAGCCGGAGAGCCAGGGTTCCCAATGCTGAAAAACTCCCACGATGTTCTCCGGTTCGTGAGGAACGATGAAGGGCTCGACCGCGGCGTCGAAGAGGAAGGGAATGGAAAGAACGGCGGTGGAGATCAGGGCCATGAAGGTGAAAGAACGTTTCGCGGCAAAGACCCGCCCCAGAAACAAGGCCAGGAGGACCCAGGTCCCTATTTTCAGCATGGATTCCAGCGTCCGCTGGGCGCCGATGGAGGGTCCGAACCATTGGAAGGCGAGCGCCGAGCGCAGAGGGTCCTGAAAGACTCCATGGAAGAAAAAATAGTCGCGGTAGGGAACCTGATGGTCCATGGCCAACAGGGCCGCCCCCATGGATTCCCCCTCGTGAAAAGGGTCGAATCGGCCGAAGGCGTGATAGGTCGGGATGTTCAGGGCCAGGAGGACCGCGGAAAGAGCCAGAGCGATAAGGAAGTAAGGCGCTTTTTCCGTCCGTTCTTTCGGGGGAGACTCGCTTTTACGCGGCGAAAGACCTCCGCGGAGTATTTTTTTCAACGGGGAAAAAAGATAAAGCATAGACAAAAGAACCGGAGGCAAAAGAACAAAGACCGCGAAGCGAAGGATGTCGTTGGCGGGGTTCACGCCGCGCAGGGATGGAGGGCCGACGACTTCCATGGGGTTCGAAAAGGGAAGGCAGATATGGTCCCAGGCCCAATATCCCAGTTCTGTTCCCGCCAGGAAGACCGAACCAAGCAGTAAAAGAAAAGAGCGGCGTGGGTCCCTCATTTCAAACCGGTCCTTTTTTTCAATTCGGAAATTTTTTTCGTGAAGAAGGGGCTGGGGTAGCCATACTTCGCGCCGCGCCGCGCGAAGAAGAGTGCCTTCGCCGGCTCGGCCCCTGCGTCGATGACGCCCGATATCTTTTGGTCGAAACAGGATTCCAAGAAGGGATCTTTTTCCATTGCTGGCTGGATGGTGAGTAGGGCCCTTTCCAATTCCTGGAAGGTCATTTGGTCCTTGGAGTAAAGCATTTGACGGCTGACCGCCTCAAAACCCCGGTTGGCCGATTCCCATTGGGCGAAAACTCTCTCGTTCGCCGGGCTTACGGGGATGATCCCCAGGCACTTGTTCTCATCCGAAGGGGGAAGACCCTCGGAAAGCCCGACCCATTTGCCGTTCGGAAAGCGGCGGCTCAAGTAGGGCTGTAAGTGGGAGGGAAAAATAACGCCGACCCACTGCGGCGCCGCGTTCAGCGATCGGTTTCGGGCGCGGTTGAACGAATAGACCGCCACGTCCAAAGACCTGTCGAAATTTCGGACTACGAATTCCGGCAAGATAAGTCCGGGGCCCTTTTCCTTATTTTGTTTGTCCAATATCTCGAAAGCTCTCCAACGCTCCAGGGACTTGAAAGGCTGCCATTGGATCCCCGGGACGGCCCAAGTCTGACGATAGGCCCCGAATAAATGGTAACTGTCCAGGGAGAGGGCGATCAAAAAGAGAAGGAGAAATAGGTTCCCGCGCTTGGGGTACCGCTTGAACAGGACCTCAACTCCCATGGCCGTGATCATAACGACCAAGGGAAGCACCGCGACGATCCGATACATCTCATAGGTCTTGGACAGGAGGCCTGGTAATAGAAGGACCGGTAGCGCGAGCGTTACCCATCTCCAGAAGGGATTTTTCCAGCATCGGATGAGGGCGGTCAGTCCAAAAAGGAAAAAGGCCCCGGAAACCGGGTTCAAGAATCCGCCCCACTGGGGCCGGTAGATAAAGCCGGACTCGTCCGCGCCCCAGAGCAGGGAGGTCAAATAGCTCAAGGGGTTGAAGGCGCGGGCCAACCAGACGCTGTCTTGGTTCATGAACGCGAGGCCGGCGATGTATTTCCCAACACCCTCGTGGAGGAAGGCCGCCGCGAGCGGGATCAAGAGGACGGCCTCCAGTAAAAAATAGGGAACCCAAATTTTCCGGAACTTTTCCCGGCGAAGGCCCAGCCACAGGATGAAAAGTTGGAGCCATATCCAATAGGCGGCCCAAAGCGGATGGGAAAAATAAAATCCGGAAACTGAGACCAGTCCCAGGAGAAGCGCGAAGATTTTCCCGGACCTTTCGTCCTTACTTTTCAGGATCCGGCTCAACAGGATCAGCGTGATAAGTTCCAAACCCGGTATCAGGCCTCCGCCCAGGGCGATACGGCCCAGCAAAAGGGGCCAAAAACTAAAGGCTGTGATCAAGGCGCACAAAAGCGCGAAGGGTTTGGAAAAGAATTCCCGTGCCGCGGCGTAAGACAGTACAACTGTCAAACATGAGATGAGCGCCGGTAAAAGATAAAAGCTGAAAAGGGAGGGCGACAAGATCTTAAATAGGATCGCCTGTATCCAAAGGCAAAATGGCGAAACCTTCATGTGTCCGTACAGAAGGCTCCAGTCCCACTTTTCATAAAGGTCGAGCGAATAGGAGTTCACCCAGGCTTCGTCCGTGGAGGGCCAGGTCGAGAAAGACGAGAGTTTATAGAAGCGTAAAAAAAACGCGAGGGCCGCCAGAAGCGCTAATAGCCAGGGGGTGAGGCGGGGCAAGGAGATATTCCCTGCTGTCTCGGGCCGAAAGGTGGAACGGTTCGAACGGGCAAGGACCCATCCGAAGGGGACAAGAGTCCGGCGAGTCCCGCTGAGACTTTTATCCAGAAGGGCAACGGTGTATAGGCAAGCAACCCATTGGTCAGGACGAAAAAGATGAAGACCGGCCACAAGCTGTTCGGGGATCGGCCGTTTTTTTTCATTTCGAGCTCATCTTTTTTCTCGCTTTAGGTCAAGGCATGAGTCGAAGAAGTCGATGGTCGATCGACTTATCGTTGTTCTTGTTTTTGCAGATTCTCCTCGTTCTTCTCGATGGCCTTTTCTTTTCCGGCGCCTTTACCCGAATTCTCTTTCTTCGCCTGGATGGCCCGTTCTAAACCCTTGTTGGTCCTGTGGCGTTTGGCCTTATTCTTCGCGTCCTTGCCCACCCGGCTCATGTCCGCTTTTGAGACCTTGGACGAAGCCGCGGCCGTGATCTTATCGGCCTTGGAAACTTTCAAGGAGGCTGAATAGGAAGTTTTACCGCCCTTATGGCCGGTCGATTTGCCTTTGGTTGAAGATTTACCTTTTCCCGTCGTGGAAGGTTTGCCCGCCGCCGCGTTATCCGAAGCGGAGCTGTTGTTCGTGCCGGCGTTGCTGTTCGAGGCGGAGGTATCGTTGACGCTCGAGTTATTGTTCGCCGCTAAACCGTTGCTGGACCCGGAAGTCGAGCTATTGCCGTGACCGGTCCCTCCCTGCGCGAAAGAGAAACTCGTTCCAGCGACGACAAGCACAGCAAGCATCACCGACATTAGATGTTACA
>CAYXYA010000196.1:0-4608 GCA_964469185.1 uncultured bacterium
AATTCCATCAACTTGGAAGGGGACGGCTCGCGCGTGAAGAGGGTCTGCCCTCTCATAAAACATTACGGCGCCACGGTAGTGGCCATGACCATCGACGACCTTTATTATGACAAGTCCAAACCCGCCGAGAAGGGCATGGCGAAGACCGCCGCCCGCAAGCTGGAAGTGGCCAAGAAGATCACCGATATCTGCGTGAATGAGTATGCAATTCCCGCCGAGGACATCGTCTTTGACGCCCTGACTTTTACACTCGCCACGGGTGAGGAGGAGTTCCGCAATTCCGCCGTCGAGACCATGGAAGGCATCAGGGCAATCAAGAAAGAGATCCCGGGCGTCCGCACGGTTCTGGGACTTTCCAACGTGTCGTTCGGATTGTCGAAACAAGCCAGAGAAGTGCTCAACTCCGTGTTCCTTTACCACTGCGTCAAAGCGGGGCTCGACATGGCCATCTTGAACCCGGCGGACATTAAACCCTACGCCGCCATCGCGGAGGATGAGCGCAAGTTGGCTGACGATCTGGTCTTCAACCGTGAGGTTCAGGCTCTGGCCAACTTCATCCAACATTTCGAGGGCAAGGGCCCGGTGGAACAACAGGCGAAGGCCGACCCGACCGAGGGAATGACTTTCGCGCAGAAAGTCCATTGGAAGATCGTCAACCGCAAACCCGATAAGATCGAAGAGGATTTGGCCGAGGTGCTGAAAGAAAAGACCGCGGTGGAAGCCCTGAATACCGTACTCTTTCCCGCGATGAAAGAAGTCGGCGACAAGTTCGGGTCGGGCGAACTCATCCTGCCTTTCGTGCTCCAGTCCGCGGAGGTCATGAAGCGGGCCGTGAGTTACGTGGAGCAGTTCCTCGACAAGAACACGGCTACCACCAAGGGAACGGTGGTGCTGGCGACGGTTTACGGCGACGTGCACGACATCGGCAAGAATCTCGTGAGGACCATCCTTTCCAACAACGGCTATACGGTTTACGACCTGGGCAAGCAGGTGCCCGTTTCCGCCATCATCGCCAAGGCGCAAGAAGTCAAAGCTGACGCCATCGGGCTGTCCGCGCTCCTCGTGGTCACCTCCAAGCAGATGCCTATCTGCGTTCAGGAAATGGAAAAGTTGGGATTGAACTATCCGGTCATCGTCGGGGGAGCCGCTATCAACCGCCGTTACGGGTACCGCATCAGTTTCGTGGATGAGAAACTTTATGAGCCCGGCGTCTATTACGCCAAGGACGCTTTTGAGGGGCTCGATATCCTCAACGCGCTCTCGGACCTGAGCTCGCGCGAGACCTTCCGCAATAAAGTAAAAGATGAGGCCTTGAAGTCGAAGGCGGGCGGTTTCGCTGATGTAAAACAAGAAGAAGGCGAAGCAACGCCCGAAAAATATCCACCCACGGTGAAACCCGCTTTGGTTTTCCCGAAGAATCCCTTCGCGGGAACTTCCGTCATCAAGAAGGTGCCTTTGCGGGAAGTCTGGCCCTACCTCGACTTGACCCAGCTCTACAAACTCAATTGGGGCGTGAAGGGGAAGGATGGAGAAGAATATAAACACCTCATCAAGACACAGTTCGAGCCGATGCGCTTGAAGATGCAGGATGAAATCTTGAGCAAGAATATGTTCGAGCCGAAACTCGTATACGGTTTTTGGTTGGCCAACTCCGATGGCAACGACCTTATCATTTACGATGGCAACGACCCGAAGAAAGAAGTGGAGCGCTTCAAGTTCCCCCGCCAAAGGGTAGGGAGGCATTTGTGTTTGTCCGATTATTTCAAACCAGTCTCTTCCGGCGAGAAAGATGTCGTGGC
Organism: uncultured bacterium; assembly: GCA_964469185.1. Taxonomy (GTDB): domain Bacteria; phylum Oederibacteriota; class Muellerivitia; order Muellerivitales; family Muellerivitaceae; genus CAYXYA01. Next base: position 1,800 of record CAYXYA010000196.1, read on the forward strand.
CTTTCAGGTCGTGACCATCGGCGACAAGGCGACGGAACTCATCGAAAAGTTGAACAAGGACGGCAAATATACCGATTCTTATTATCTGCATGGTTTAGCGGTGCAGACCGCCGAAGCTATGGCGGAATGGATCCACCGCCGCATTCGTAAAGAATGGGACCTGCCAATCGGCCAGGGCAAACGCTATTCCCCAGGCTATCCCGCCTGTCCTGAACAATCCGACAACGCCAAGTATTTCAAACTGCTTGACGCTACTAAAGCCGTCGGCATCACGCTCACGGACGCCTACATGATGGTGCCGGAGCAATCCACCAGCGCCATCGTCATCCATCACCCCGAGTGCGAGTATTTCGGGGTGAGATAAGGTTTTGGTGGATCGGATTTGAAAACAAAAAAGGTCTTCGGAAAATTCCGGAGGCCTTTTTGTGTTTAAAAGGAAGTAGTTAAAGTACGCGGATGGGGACGACCACCATGTTCATGCCCTTGAACAAAAGACGGCGCTGAATTTCGAGCGCGGTCTGGTTGTGCAGGAGGGGCGTCCAAAGGGATTCCCTGGCGAAGATGAGTTTGCCTGAGAAAAAGGTCGGGTTGGGAAATTCCTCGGAAACCGTGTCGCATAGTTTTTCCATCCCCTCGATGACGTCGATATCCACGACTTCCCGGTATTCAGCGCGGTAACCCATGCGGTGAGCCAGCTCGACGTATTGATTCAGGTTGTTCTCGGTATTTTTCTTGAGGTTCTCCAGTTCCTCCACGCCCTTGAACTTGCTGGAGTCGATCCGGGCGACCGACACGAAAAGGAAATCCCTGAAACGGTTGCCGAATAGTTTTTGGGTCGAGAATATGGCGTGAATGCCCAGGCCGTTATATTTCTCTACCATGATGACGGCGATCGGTTCTTTCTTGTCGCAGGCCCCCAGGTTGCTCACTTCGTCCCCGCTCGGAAGAGGAAGGTTGATGAGGGTGTCGTCGAGGCGCTTGAGGGCTTCTTTCACCCCGTTGTAATGACCCTTCAACAAAAAGCAGACGCCGATCAAACCGCTGGTGAGGAGGATGGTCACAAAACCTCCCTCCTTGAATTTAGCGAAAACGGTGGCCACCAAGATCGTCGAGGTTAGGAACAATCCAAAGCCGTTGATCCCGAATCTTTTCCACCAGTCTTTTTGGTCGTGACGAGCCTGCCACCAGTGAACGCACATGGAAAGCTGAGAGAGGGTGAAGGTCATGAACACGTTGATGGCATAAAGCACGATGAGGATCTCCACGTTCCCGCGGGCCATGACGAGGATGACGAGAGAGAGCATCCCCATTCCCAGAACGCCGTTCATGCGCACCAATCGGTGCGACAGGTTGGCGAAACGATGGGGCATCCAGGAATCCACAGCCATGTCGGACAACACCGTAGGGCCCCCGATAAAGCCTGTTTGGGCGGCGATAAAAAGAAGCAGGGCCTCGGAAAGAATGGTGATGGTGACGATCCAAGAGCCCACCGGTATCCCGAAAATGGCCCAAGTGCCGAAGACAGCCTCGGCCAGGGAAGTGTTCATGGTTTTATCGGGGACGGCCTGGACGTTCCAAAGCATATAGAGAAGCAATATCCCGCCGGCGGTCAAAGCCAGGGAGACGGCCATATACATCATGGTATGACGGCCAGTTTTTACGCGGGGTTCCCGCAGGGATTGAAGGCCGTTGGAGACCGCCTCGATACCCGTGTAAGTGCCGCCGCCGAGGCTGTAAGCGGTGAAGAAAATGACGGTGAATCCCCACAGGCCCAGAGGCCCCGAGATGATCTCATGCGTTTCGTTCAAACTGGATTGAACGACCGGCACGAGTTGGGAAGACTGGCCGAAAATACCGGCGAGGAGCAGAAGGATGTGGGTCGCGATGAAGGCGAGAAAGATGGGAAGTAGGACCTTGATGGATTCTTTGATGCCCCGCATGTTGAGCCAGATCAGGAACAGGACCAAGAACACTTTGAGGTAAAGCTTGTAAGGGATCAAGGGTCCTGAAAAACTCGCGATGGCGTCCACGCCGGCGGCGATCGAGATGTTGATGGTCAGGACGTAATCGATCAAAAGAGCGGAGCCGGATATCAGTCCGGCGACGGGGCTTAAGAGCTTGCTCGCGACCACATAGCCGCCGCCGCCCGAGGGGAAATATTCGATGATCTGGTTATAGCTGGCCGAAATGATGAAAATAGTGGCGGCGGTCGCGAGCGCCAGGTAAATGGCGATGTGGTGGTATTGGCCGCCCAGGGCTTTATAGGCCGCCTCGGGTCCGTAGGAGGAAGACGAAAGCCCGTCCGCGCCCAGGCCGACCCAGGCTAAAAAAGCGACAAGACTGATGTTGTGAAAAACATTCCGGTCGAGCGGGTTCTTGTCTTTGCCGAGAAAGAGTTCTTTTATCATTTGAAACACGACGGCTCCTTCTGGTGATGGGCCGTCCTGTTATGGACATGCCCTCCGCGGCCTACGAGGTTAGCTGACGGGCTCGACGCGAAAGGTCGTCGCGCCGTTGTTCTGACTGAACAACGGCATTAGCCCCAAAAACTTGGTTCCCCCGTTTGTTTCCTAATGAAACAACTCAGCCCTAAATAGAAGTAGGCATTCTAAGGCCGTGTTTCTTTAAAACACAAGTGGCGCCGCGGATAAGCCGGGAAAAGGCGGAATTACATACTTAATTCCCGCGTAATATTTCATTTAGTGTTTTTTTCTTTTTCGGCCCTCTCTGGCTCTAGCCGCCATGAGGCACGGAGGTCTTGAGAAGAACTTTTCTACATTGGTCCCGCTCCACACATTCCCCAATGGGC
>CAYXYA010000197.1:0-3457 GCA_964469185.1 uncultured bacterium
TCGGGTCCAAATGTCCTCTTGGTCGGGGCTGTCGCCAGAGAGGGCCTGGGGTTTTTAAAGACTTAAAAAACACCTTATCTGATTTCCCTGACTCCGCTGGATTCCCCGCACCAAACCTGGAAAACCCTGAATTTCTAAGAAGTTCCATTGGTTTTGGTACCCTTCTAGGTAAAATGAATGTCCAAAACTTAATTAAGGGGTCTTGCATGATCCGCGAATGTCTCGTCAAACTTTCCCAAAAACAATCCCTCACGGAGGCGGAAGCCTACGCCACGACGCTTGAGATCCTTGGCGGCCACGCCACCGCGGCCCAAATAGGCAGCTACCTTTCCTTCTTGAATTACAAGGGCGAGACAGCCGAGGAAGTCATCGGCAGCGTGAAGGCTATGCGCGAGAAGATGGTGCGGGTCAACGCCGAAGGGTTGAACGCCATCGACGTTTGCGGCACGGGTGGCGACCAGCGGGGAACCTTCAATATTTCCACCGCCGCGGCCCTGGTCCTGGCGGGCGGGGGAGTGATAGTCGCCAAGCACGGCAACCGGGCGGCATCCAGCCAATGCGGCAGCGCGGAAGTGTTGGAAAATCTGGGCGTGAGAATGGACCCTTCGACCCGCGTCGTTGAAAGATGTCTTCAGGAAGCCCATATCGCCTTCCTGTTCGCCCCTCACTATCACCCGGCGATGAAGAACGTCGGCCCTATCCGTAAAGAACTGGGTATCCGGACCATCTTCAATATCCTCGGCCCCATGAGCAATCCCGCTTCGGTCCAAAGACAAGTCATCGGCGTGTTCGACCTGGAAAAAGCCAAGCTCATGGCGGAAGTTTTGACGAAGGCGGGAAGCGAGAGAGTCATCACTCTGCACAGCCAGGAAGGGTTGGATGAGGTTTCCTGCGCCGGACCGACCACGCTTTTTGAGTGCGGCAAAGACCATGCGGCGCGCAAGACCGAGATCAGTCCCGAAACTTTCGGATTCAGCCGCCATCCGCTCGAAAGTCTCCAAGGCGGGGCCGCGGCGGAGAACGCCGACATCTTGACCGCGATCCTTAACGGCGTGAAAGGACCCAAGCGCGAAGCGGTCCTCATGAACGCGGCGGTCGGTTTTTATATCGCGGAAAAATGCGCTTCCATTGCCGAAGGCCTGGTTTTGGGTGAATCATCCCTGGATTCCGGTAAGGCGCTGGCGGCCCTTCAAATCCTCGCGAAGGTGTCGCATTCATGAGCATCCTAGTCAAGATCACCGAAACCAAAAAAGAAGAGGTCGCCCGACTGAAAAGAGAAAGGGGAGAAGTCTCCCTGCGGGCGGGAGCCCGTTCCCAAAAAGCGCCGAGGGATTTCAAGGGCGCCATACACCGCGCGGGAAAGCTCTCCCTCGTCGCGGAACTGAAAAAAGCCAGCCCTTCCAAAGGTGTCCTGCGTCCTGATTTTCAGATCGAACCCCTGGCTCAGGCTTACGCGAAAGGCGGGGCCCAGGCGCTTTCGGTCCTGACCGACGTTCAATATTTCCAGGGCGCTCTGGAGAACTTGAGGAAAGCCCAAACGGCTTCGGGCCTGCCTGTCTTACGAAAAGATTTCATCCTGGATGAGCTTCAGGTCTTTGAATCCAGGGAAGCGGGTGCTGACGCGATCCTCCTGATCGTGGCCATGCTCTCTTTGGAACAATTGAAAGATCTGCAGGCCCTGGCGCAAAGTTTGGCGATGACCGTTCTCGTCGAGGTCCACGACGCGAAAGAAATGGAGACGGCCCTGAAAGCTTCCGTCCAATTGCTCGGCATCAACAACCGCAACCTCGACGATTTCACCGTGACGCTTCAAACTTCCCTGGACCTTATCAAGCAATGTCCTCTGGGACTGCCTGTCGTCAGTGAGAGCGGCATCTTCACCCGCGAGGACGCTCTGCTTTTAAAGAAGAACGGCGCTTCGGCGATCCTGGTGGGGGAAGCGTTCATGGTCCAAAAAGATGTGGAAGGGGCTGTGAAGGCCCTCATGCCGGTGGAAAACTAATGTTCCGCGTGAAGATATGCGGGGTGACTCGTCTACAAGACGTCCGGCTCATCGCCAAGTCCGGCGCGGATGCTATTGGATTCCAAATGTCCCAGGGGCCGCGCAAGATCACTCCAGCCCAAGCCAAGCGTTTAGTGAAACAAGTTCCGCTCCATCTGACACCGGTGGGAGTTTTCGTGAATGAACCCCTGGCGAGGGTCCAAAAACTTATCAAGATTTGCGGTTTCCAAGCGATCCAATTGCACGGGGATGAAACGGCTTCTTACTGTGACAAGATCCTTGTTCCCGTGATGAAGGTCATCCGTATGAAGAATTCCACCAGCCACCGGGCTTTCCAAAAATACAAGGCCGCCGCTTTTTTGTTGGACGTTTATCACAAGAGCGCAAGAGGCGGCACGGGCAAGGGTTTTCAACTTTCCTGGGCGAAAAAAGCCGCGCGCGAGCTGACGGCTCCCGTTCTTTTGGCCGGGGGATTGACGCCGGACAATGTGAAAAAAGCCATTCGCGCCTCAGGGGTTTTCGGGGTGGATGTGGCCAGCGGTGTGGAGAAGAGCCCGGGTGTTAAAGACGTGCGTAAAGTTTTACTGTTCGTTAAGAACGCGAAAAGATCATTCAACTCATAAGAGGCGTCTCATGTCCGAAGACAAACTTCTTATCATCAAACTCGCCCATCACTACCACGAGTACGGGATGTGGGATAAGGCCGTCTTGGAATATGAAAAACTCGCTCAGATGGATCCCGCGGATCTCAAGATTCCGATGGCTTTGGGAGACCTGTTCCTGAAGAAAGGCGACTTGGAGCGTTCTTACGCTCAATTCGAGTCGGCGGCCGAAGGTTATTTGAAGCAGAAAAACATGAAAAAAGCGGCGACCGCTTTTCGTGAACTGGCTTCTTTGATCGAAAGAATGGTGGAGCCCCAGAACGCCGATAAAGCGGTGCGGATGTATGAGAATATTTTGAGCAAACTTCCTGAATCCGCCGAGACCCTGACTTGCTTGCGGGACCTTTATCATCGCCGGAACCAGTTAGCGGAGGCGATTTCCTATACGCTTCAGCTGGCCAATCTTTATAATCGCTTGGATTACGTGGATAAAGCGGAAGTGGAATACGCCAAGGCCCTTGAGTGGGACCCTTCCCGAACCGACATCCGCGAAGCATTGGAGAAATTGAGAAAAGAAATGAATGAACTCAACCCTTCCCCGAAAGCGGGGGCTTAAATGAGATCCCTTCCAAATTCCAAAGGCTACTTTGGCGGTTACGGCGGTCAGTACGTGCCTGAGACGCTGATGATGGCCCATTACGAGCTGGATAAAGCTTATGAGAAATATAGGAAAGACCCTTCGTTCAAAAAAGAACTGAGCGGATATCTCACTAACTACGATGGACGGCCCACGCCCCTGACCTTCGCCGCCAATCTCACGAAGAAAGCCCGTGGCGCCAAGATCTATCTCAAA